>JACSRG010000451.1 GCA_014879865.1 Anaerolinea sp. | reverse complement strand
CGACAGGTTGTTCCCCGTCGATTGGCTGACGAACTGGACGAGCAGCGGATTCGCCGGATCAGGGATGCTCCATGTGAAGGCAGAGACCGGTGGCGTTTCGGTCGGTGTCTCAGTGGCGGTCGGTTCTGCCGTCGGCAGCGCGACGACCGTGACCTGCTGCACCGACTCGTTGCTCAGTCCACTGGAGCTGGTGACGATCAACGAGACGACATACGTCCCCGGCGCGTTGTACTGGTGAACGGGGTGAATCTCGTTCGAAGTTCCCCCATCGCCAAAGTTCCATGCGTACGCGAGATTGTTCCCGCTGGCTTGGCTGGTGAACTGGACGAGCAGCGGATTCGCCGGGTCAGGAATGTTCCACACAAACGAGGAGACCGGCGGCGTCTCGGTCGGCGGGACAGACGTTTCCGTCGGCGGGATGGATGTTTCGGACGGAGTCCATGTCGCCGTCGGCAGCGCCACAACGGTCACGTTTTGCTGTGATGCGTTGCTCAAGCCGCTGGCGGTCGTCACGTACAGCGTGACCAGATACGTCCCCGGCGCGCTGTACTGGTGGAATGGATTGAGTTCATTCGAGCCAGTGCCGTCGCCGAAATCCCACTGATACGAGGTAATGCTGCCCGTCGATTGGTTGAAGAACTGGGCGAGCAGCGGATTCGCCGGGTCGGGCACGCCCCATGTGAAGGCGGAGACCGGCGGTGTTTCGGTCGGCGTAGCGGTCGCCGGGATCGGCGCGGGGGTGTCCGTATTGGTCGGCGTGAAAGTCAGCGTCGGCGGCAGCGGGGTTTCCGTGTTGGTTGGCGTAAAGGTCGCCGTCGGCGGGATCGGCGTGAACGTGAAGGTCGGCGTGAAGGTCAGCGTCGGCGGGATGGGGCTGGTCACAGTGATCTGCCGCGTTGCCGTCGATGAACCGCCCGGACCGGTCACGGTCAGCAGAATGTTATACGTCCCCGGCAAGGTGAATTGATGCGATGGATTGCGATCCGTGCTGGTCGTGCCGTCGAGGAAGTTCCACAGGTAGCTCGTGATCGTCCCGGTCGATTGGTCGGTGAATTGAATCGTCAGCGGCGCGACACCGGTCGTGCGATCCATCGTGAAGCCCGCAATCGGCGCGGACGGACTCTGCACGTTGATCTGCCGTGACACGTTCGCCGTGCCGCCGGGACCCGTTACCGTGAGCGTTGCGGTGTACAAACCGGGCGTGGAGTAGGTGTGCGACGGGTTGGCGACCGTCGAACCGGTGCCGTCACCGAAATCCCACTGAATCGTGTTGATCTGCCCGCTCGACTGGTTTGTGAAGTTGACCGTCAGCGGCACTTGCCCCGCCGATTTGTCCACGTTGAAAGCGGCAATCGGGCGCTCGATCAGCGGCGTGTTCGACGGGATCGGCGTCGCCTGCCGGTTTTGCACGCGGATGTTGTTGACGACAGTTGTCAACAGCGTGCCGTCGCGCAGGAAGACGCGCAGGCGCAGTTGATAGGTCGCGTCCTGTACGCCCGTTGTATTCCAGAATCCAAGAATCCCGTTGGTCACGGGAACGGTCGAAGCCGTCGTCGCGGGATACCACAGGTTATTGGGATTCGGGTCTGGACCGTACTCCAGTTGATATTGTAGGAAATTGGGGTGGGTCGCCGAACCGAAGACCTGCACCGCACCCGCGACCACGTTACCATAAAACGGTGACAGAATGACGATGTTCACCGGGACAAACGTGTTCGTCGGCAGTGGGCGGTTGGTCGGGGGCAGCACCACAATCGCCGTCGGCGGGATTTGCGGATTCACGCGGGTCGGATTGGTGGTCAGCGGCAGCGTCGTCGGTGCGCCGCTGGTCGTTGCCGGCGTCCGCGTCGGCAAACCGAGGGTGGTTGGCGTCAATGTGGACGCTTGCAGTGTTTCTTGGGCAGGATTTCCTGCGCCAAGATTACACGCGCTGAGTATAATGGCAGTCAGCGCGATCAGCAGCAGGGGGACGATCTTCCTGTGCATGATGATCCTTTCTTAATCGAATGAGCAGTCGTTCCTATGCAACATTATAGCCATAAGCGGTCTCCGGGTGTGGTCATCATATCCTTTTGGGTCATCGAGGTTCAAACTAATGAAAGCAATGATCGTAGACGATGAGCAGGCAATCCGCGACGCACTTGGCAAGAAACTTAAGCGGGCAGGGTATGATGTCTTGCTCTGTCCGGACGGCAATGAAGGGCTGCGCGTGTTTATGGCGGAACGTCCCGACATTGTGATCTTGGATATTGTAATGCCGGAAAACATCGACGGCTTGACGGTTTGCCGACGGATTCGCGACGTTTCCGATGCGCCGATCCTCATGCTCTCTGCGCAGGCGGTCACTGAAGAGGATGTCATCGATGGTTTGGCGGCGGGCGCGGACGAATATCTGATCAAGCCCGTGCGCTTGAACGAATTCGTCGCCCGCGTCGAAGCTATGATGCGGCGCGCGCGCTTGGCGAACGCCGAAGTCGAGCAGCGCTACGACGACGGCTACCTGAGCGTCGATCTGCACCGGCGGCAGGTACACGTCAACAGCAAGAAGGAGCATCTCACGCCGACCGAGTTCAAACTGCTGGCGGTGCTGCTCGAAAACGCGGGACGCGTGGTCACGCAGCGCGACCTGCTTGAACAGGTGTGGGGGCATGAGTACATCAATGACGTATACTACCCGCGCGTCTACATCAGCCAACTGCGCCGCAAGATCGAACGTGACGCGGCAAATCCGGTCTACATCCTCACCGAGCATCGCGTCGGCTACCGGTTTGAGAAACAGCAGAAAAAGACACCATGACCGGACTCAACACGATCACTCTCCTGCTTAGTGGTCTTACCCTGCCGCTGGCGCTCAGCTTCCTACTGATCGTCCTGTGGAGTGATCGCCGTAAGGAACTCAACCAGTTCTTTGCCATCTTTATGCTGCTGGTCGTGTTGTGGAACGCGGGCGTGTTCGTCACGCAGGCGCTCACGCTGATCGACGACCCTGACCCGACGCTGATCAATCTGGCGCTTGGTTTCCTCGAACTCGGTTTTACCGGATCAAGCGTTGCCGTGTACGCGCTGACGGCGGCACTGGCGCGCACCTATGCCCGCCGCTTTCGCTGGCTGACCTTCGCCAGCCTGCTGATCGTCGTCGCCTACCGTCTGCTGCTGGTTGCGACCGCTGCGCCAGTCTCGCCGGAAAGCCTGATCAATCCACGCCAGCCGCTCTCGGCGGTGTTCTACCTCCTTTTCGGCGCGGGGACACTCATCCTCGTCGGGCAGTATCACCGCAAGATTCGGTCGCGCGCACTGCAAATCGGGATCGTGTTATTCGTTGCCGGGCAGGGCGTCGGTTTCCTCAACCCGGAGTTGGGCATTTTCGCGCTGTCGCTCGGTATTTCGGCGCTGGCGGCGCTCGTGATCAGCTTCGCCGTCTTGCAGCAGGAAATCATCAGCCCGTCTGCCGCGCGGAACTCGCAAGTTGAAGCGATCCGCCGCCTGAATCTCGCCATCACCCGGCAGGCGGCGCTCGACACACTCCTCAACCAGATCGCACGGCAGGCGGCGCTGCTTCTCGATGCCGATGGCGTCGGGGTATTCCTCAATTACGGCGGCGTGTACCAGATCGCCAACGTCTATAATTTGCCTGATTCGTATCTGCGCGTTTCGTCCCGGCAGGGGATCGCCGCGAAGGCAGTGCAGTCGGGGCAGTCGCTCGCGCTGGACGACTACGCCCGCGATTGGCGCGGCGTAGATGATCTGCCCCTCGCCAAGCAAACATTCGGATCGCTCGTCTGTACGCCGCTCGTTCACGGCGATGATCCGATTGGCGCGCTGATGGTGGTATCGGGCAAGCAGGGGCGCGTCTTCGGGCGCGAAGATGTCTATCTGCTCGAACTGCTCGGCGCGCAGGCGGTCGTCGCCATCGTCCACAGCCGCCTGCTCGAAGAACAGCGCGAATTGACCCGGCAGGTCGAATATGCGCGCAGTCAGCTTGAAACCGTGCTGTCGAGCACCGAAAGCCCGGTGATCGCCGTCACCCGCGATTTCCACGTCATTTTCGCGAATCCGGCGGCGCGCGCGCTGATCTATCTGCGCGACGATCTGCGCGTCATCGACCAACTCCCACCCGAAGTGCTGCCCACGCGCAAAGTCCTGCGCGAGATCCGGCGCTCCGGCGCGTATACCTACGAGATCATCATCAGCGACAAGTATTACCTGTGTCATCTTGCCCCGTTGGGCTACCCGCGTGTGAGCGGGTGGGTCGCCGTCCTCAACGACGTGACGCAGTTGAAAGAACTGGATCGCATGAAGAGCGAGATGGTGCGCATGACCAGCCACGATCTCAAGAACCCGCTCCAAGCCGCGATGGCGAATCTCGAACTGCTGCAAGATGATGTTGCCGACATCGACAACGACGACGTTCACGAAGCCATCGCGCAGATCGACAAGCAGTTGGCGCGCATGAATCGCATCATCGGGGGCATCCTCGACCTTGAGCGCGTCAAACTGGGCGCGCGGACGTTCGAGTACGTCTCCCCAACGCAGATCATCGACCGTACGCTGGACGAGATGAGTACTTTAGCGCGTGACCGTGACATCATGGTGCGCGCCGATGTTCCGCCCGATTTATCCTCGTTCGCCTGCGACCCCGACCAGTTTGCACGGGCGGTTATCAACCTAGTTGAGAATGCGATTAAATTTACTCCCTCAGGCGGTCATGTTTACGTGCGTGTTCAGGAAGAAAACGGTACGCTTGTGTTCGAGGTCGAAGATACGGGTGTAGGCATTGCCGAAGAACTTCAGCCGCGCGTATTTGACCGCTTCTATCGTGGAAACCAGAAGGGGACGGAACACGTCACCGGTTCGGGGTTGGGCTTGAGCCTCGTCAAGACGATTATCGACAATCATCATGGCAGGGTGACGCTGTCCAGTCGGGTAGGGGCGGGAACGACTTTCCGCGTGATCATACCGATCCACGTGCCGAAAAGCTAATATAGGAGCATCATGTACCGGATTCTCTTAGCCGCTGCGGCTAGCCTGCTGGTTGTCATGGGACTTTCTGCGCAGAGTCCCGCCCAGACAACTGCCCCGACACCGTCCAAAACGCCGACCGCCGAAGCGACCGCGACCGCAGAGGTGTCAGCGACCTTTGAATCTCTTACGCAAGATGACCTGACGATCCTCACGGGGAATGTTCAGCGTCCGAACGGGATCACGTTCTTTGACGGCAACCTGTACACCGCCTGCACCGGGGACAGCACGATCTACGAGATCGATTCCGTCAACGGGCTGACGCAAACGTATATCTGGGGCATCGTCAACGCGCATACGATGTACGTCGAGAACGAGTCCAATATGCTGAATATCTGGGTTCCCGACTACGGCACGAACTCGCTCACCCTCGTCACCCGCTTGGGTGTGACCGAAATCGCCGACGATCTGCAAGGTCCTTGGGGCATCGCCTACGTCAACGAAGAGCAGTTTCTGATCACCAACCTGTTGAGCAATACGATCAATCTGGTCGCGCGGGATGGGGAAAACACCGTCGTCATGCAGGGGATGTCGTCGCCGACGGGCATCGCCCACGACGACGAGACCGTCTACGTCGCCAACTATGGCAGCAGCCGCCGCGCGATTGAATGGTATCCGCTCGACTCACTGGTGACAGCGACCACGCCGCTTGCCGCGTCGGAAGGGCACGAATTGGTCGCCGGGCTGCAAAACGTCACCGGGATTCAACTTGCCGCCGATGGCAACCTCTACTTCGCCTATTCGCTGGCGAATCGCGGTGTCGTCGGGCGCGTCGATCCGGCGGTCTGTATGGCGACGGACGGGGGCTGCTCAAATGCCGACGTCGAGATCGTCGTCTTCACCGAACTGAGCGCGCCGCTGGCAGGCATGACGATCTCGCCGGATATGCGGCTGTTCATCCACACCATGTTCAGCCCGGATATGTACTGGGCGCAGATCAGCGGGTAGGAAACAGCAAAAGCTCACCGCGAAAGAAACAGGGGCATGAGACATCATGCCCCCCTGCTTCTTACAGAATCTTGCCCAAGAACTGCTTGAGGCGGTCGTGCTGCGGGTTTTCAAAAAGATCGGTTGGCGTGGTCTCGACGATCTTCTCGCCGTGATCCATGAAGATGATGCGCTTGGCGGCGGCGCGCGCGAAACCCATTTCGTGCGTGACCACGACCATCGTCATGCCTTCTTTGGCGAGGTCGAGCATCACATCGAGCACCTCTTTGATCATCTCCGGGTCGAGCGCGGATGTTGGCTCGTCGAAGAGCATGATCTTCGGGTTCATCGCCAGCGCCCGCGCGATGGCGACGCGCTGCTGCTGTCCACCCGACAGCTTGGCGGGGAAGACATCGGCTTTTTCGGGTATGCCGACTTTCGCCAGCAGCCGCCGCGCAATCTGCTCGGCTTCGGCGCGATTGCGCTTACGCACGACCGTCTGCGCCAGCATCAGATTGCCAATCACGCTCAAGTTCGGGAAAAGGTTGAACTGCTGGAAGACCATGCCGACTTCTTCGCGCAGCAGGTTGATGTCACAGCTTTTGCTGTTGACCTGCACGTTGTCCACCCAGATTTCGCCGGAATTGACCGTCTCCAAGCGGTTGATGCAGCGCAGCAGGGTCGATTTACCCGATCCGCTCGGACCGATGATCACCACGACTTCGCCCGAATACACGTCAAGGCTGACGTTGTTCAGCGCTTTTACGTGACCAAAGTGTTTGCTTGCGTTCTTGATGCTGATAATCGGCTGTTCAGTCATCGCGTTTGTCCTGTTGTAACCGGGATTCGAGGTAGATCACGCCGAGCGACATGCCGATGGTCAAGTTGGCGTAGATCGCCGAGAGGATCAGCAAGCCTTCCGGGTAGCGGAAGCGATTGCTCGCGTACTGGCGGGTCAGGTGCGAGATTTCCGGTACGGCGACGGTCGATGCCAGCGATGTATCTTTCAGCAGCAAGATGAAGTTGTTCGCCAGCGCCGGCAGCACGTTGCGGATCGCCTGTGGCAGAATGACGTAGCGCATCGCCTCGACATAGCTCATGCCGAGCGAGCGCGCCGCTTCCATCTGCCCCTTGCCGATGCTTTCGATCCCGGCGCGGAAGACCTCCGACATGAACGCGCCGTAGGTCACAGCGAACGCCAGCACGATGCGCACCACCTGATCGATGTCACGAGCGCGCAGGCGCGTGGTCTCGATGACCTCCGGGTTGATCCCGACCAACCGCTGGATCAGATCGTCAAGGAATGGGATGTTCGGCGCGGCATTGGCTGGTAGGTCACCGGATCCCGCGATCAGCTCGATGATGCCGGGGGTAATGACGAAAGCGAAAATCAGGATAATTACGAGCAAAGGCAACCCGCGAAATAGTTCAACATAAAAAGTGGTTATGTTGTAAATAATAATGTTTTTGGAAACGCGCCCAAGAGCGACGATCAAGCCGATCACGATGGAGAGCAAGAACGAAAAGATCGTGATCTGTATGGTGACGCCGATCCCGACCCAGATGTAGTTCCACGCTTCGATCAGCACGTCGCTGGTGGCAACCGCATAAATCACGAGGATGTCTACGACCACGAACGCGATAAACCAACTGCGACGTTGGATGAGGCTGCGCGCAAAATCGCGCGGATCAAGGAATTGTCTAGTAGAGGTGGCGACAGCGCCGGATGCTGGAGTTTGCGTCATTGACGTGCAGTCTTTCGTTGCTAGGAATGGGAAGCGGGTCGCCATGACCCGCCTCCCAACGTGCCGTTATTCGCTTGCAAACCATACTTCGTAGATGTCGTCCCATGTGCCGTCGGCTTGCATGGCTGCCATCGCCGCGTTGACCGGTTCGACCAGATCGCTGCCGCTGGGGAAAGCGAACGCCAGACCGCGCTGATCGCCAATGGACGATTCCAGCGTCATCAAGCCGCCCTGCGCTTCGATGAAGCCCTCGGCGACCGGACGATCAATCAGCACCGCGTCAACGTCACCGTTGAGGAGCGCTTGCACCGCTGCGCCGAAGGTGTCGAACGACTGGACGTTTTCAGCCGGGAAGTATTCCAGCGCGGTGATCTCGTTGGTCGTGCCGATCTGTGTGCCGACACGATAGTCATCGAGCGCCAGCAGCTCTTCGGCATTCGTGAAGCGCGTTTCGCTGTCAACGACAAGGAAGGTTTCATCGTACGCCTGATAGAGCGACGAGAAATCGACGGTTTCGTCGCGTTCTTCCGTATAGGTGATGCCATCTGCCGCCACGTCGTATTCACCGTTGGCAATCGCGACCAGCATTCCATCCCATGCCGCTTCCACGTAGACCGGGACACAGTTGATGCGTTCGCAGATTTCGTTGAACGTATCATAGTCCCAACCAACTGCTTCGCCCGCTTCGTTGATGAAGTTATACGGCGGGTACGCATTTTCGACGGCGATGGTGACTTCGCGACCGGCGAGATCGGGCAGTTCGGGCTGTTCAAACCAGCGGACATAGATCTGATTCCAGCGTCCGCTTGCTTGGAGCGCTGCCATCGCGGCGTTGATCGGTTCGACCAGATCGCTGCCACTGGGGAAGGCGAACGCCAGACCGCGTTGATCGCCGATGGACGATTCGAGCGTGACCAAGCCGCCCTGCGCTTCGATATAGCCCTGCGCCGCCGGACGATCTACGAGCACGGCGTCAAGGTCACGGTTGACCAGCGCCTGAACTGCTGCGCCGAAAGTGTCGAACGACTGGACGTTTTCGGCAGGGAAGTATTCGAGCGCGGTGATCTCGTTGGTCGTGCCGATCTGCGTGCCGACACGATAGTCTTCGAGCGCCAGCAGTTCTTCAGCATTGGTGAAGCGGTCTTCGCCTTCGCGGACGAGGAAGGTTTCATCATACGCCTGATAGAGCGACGAGAAATCGACGGTTTCGTCGCGTTCTTCGGTGTAGGTGATGCCGTCTGCCGCCACATCGTATTCGCCGTTGGCAATCGCGACCAGCATTCCATCCCATGCCGTTTCTACGAACACGGGCACGCAGTTGATCAACTCGCAGATGTCGCGGAAGGTATCATAATCCCAACCGACGGCATTACCGCTGTCATCGATGTAGTTGTACGGCGGATATGCATTTTCGACGGCGATGGTGATTTCCCGCCCGCCCAAGTCAGGGAGTTCGGCTTCCTGCGCGGTCAATGACGGGGCAGCGACCAGCAGCAGCAAAGTGAGGAGCGCAAGCCAATTCAAACGTCTGTACATGCGAATTACTCCAACTTCAAGAGGATGTAATGGTTTGATGATGGATTATAGAAGAATCACACAGAGGCGCAACCTCAAACCTCAACGAAGTTGCGCCTCCGGTATTGTGCAAGATGTACGCACGACTCTCAACTGCCGAGCGGTTGCACCAGAAGCAGACCGATCAACCCGATGATCAAGCCGAGATGATGCGTGATCGACCACAGCAGATCGAGCAGGGGGGACGGCGCATAGATTCCGATCAGCGAGATCACGAAACTGACGGCGATCAGCAGTATGCCGATGACGGTCGGCAGTCCACGACGTTTTGCCAGCCAAGCGGATAACCCCTCAAGGCGGCGGGCAAGAAAGGGGGAGCGGTCGATAGGTTTAAACACGATACTCCTTGAAGCGTTCATAAAGATCGTGCGGCAGTCGGACAGTTAATAATACGCCTTCGGGGGTGTGCTCCTGCTTTTCAATCGTCGCCGTCTCGTGCAGCAGCGATGACACATCACCGCGTTCGTACGGAATCAGCAGTTTGGTACGCTGGAGCGCTGTCTTGAGCGCGGATTCGACCGCTCCGAGCAGTGCCTCTAAACCGACGTTCTGCGTCGCCGAGACGCTTACCTGCGCGACGTAATCGGCGGCGTTTTCCGGTTTGGGCAGCTCGCCACCCGCCCACCGATCAATCTTGTTCCAGACGAGGATGCGCGGCACGGGCGGCACGTCGATCTCCGCCAGCGTATCTTCAACGGTCTCGAGATGCTGCAAGACGTTCGGGTGATTCACGTCGGCGACTTCGAGAATGATATCCGCCTCGCGGATTTCTTCGAGCGTCGCTTGGAAGGCTGCAACCAACGTCGTCGGCAGTTTCTGGATGAACCCGACTGTGTCGGTGACCAATGCCTGCCGCCCGGACGGAAACTCGACGCGCCGCGTCGTCGGGTCAAGTGTGGCGAACAACTGGTTCGCGATGTACACATCCGCGCCGGTTAGCGCGCGCAGCAGCGTCGATTTGCCCGCGTTCGTGTAGCCCACCAGCGCCACGAGCGGTACGCCGGTGCGTTCACGCTGGCTGCGGTGACGACTGCGATGCTCGCGTACGTGTTCTAACTCTTCCTTCAACTTGCTGATCCGGCGGCGAATATCGCGGCGGTCAACTTCCAACTGCGTTTCGCCGGGACCGCGCAAGCCGACGCCGCCGCTGCCGCTGCGCCCGCCTGCGCCGCCGCTCTGACGGGCAAGGTGTGTCCACATGCGCGTCAAACGGGGCAGACGATATTCGTACTGCGCCAGTTCGACTTGCAGCGCGCCTTCACGCGTGCGCGCGTGCTGCGCGAAGATGTCGAGGATCAGCGCGGAACGGTCGATCACCTTCACATTCTCGCCGAACTGCTCTTCAAGTTCGCGTTGATGGCGCGGCGAAAGCTCGTCGTCAAACACGATCACTTTCGCCCCGGTCGCCAGCACCGTGTCCTTGATTTCATCGACTTTGCCCGAACCGACAAATGTCGCGGGGTCGATCTTGCCGACATTTTGGGTCACTTGTCCGACGATCTCCATGCCTGCCGTGTCTGCCAGCAGCGCAAGTTCACTTAGAGAATCTTCCATGTTGAGCAGCGGTCGGCTGCCCTTGAGGTTGATCCCCACCATGATCGCCTGTTCGTGATCATTTGCTTGTGTCATCTGGATGTGTACCACTTCTTCAAACGTGCTAATGCTTCCTCTAAACGATCATCCGCTACGCCAACACTGAAGCGGACGTAATTCGTGCCGCCGGGACCGTAGATCGCGCCCGGTGCAATTGAAACGTGTGCCTTCATCAAGGCTTGCTCGGCATAGGACGCGCCATCGCCCTCTGCGACACGTCCCCACACATACAGCGATCCCTTCGGCTTATGCGCGGTCAAGCCGATGTGGGGCAGGGCATCGAGGATCAGATCGCGGCGGCGCTGGTAGACGAGATTGCGCTCGTTGATCCACGCCTGCGGCACTTCATCGAATGCCATGATTCCGGCGTCGTAGATCGCCTGAAAGTGCCCGCTGTCCACGTTGCTCTTGACGGTCAACAGGGTCTTGATCGCGTCCGGGTTGCCGACTGCCGCACCCAAGCGCCAGCCCGCCATGTTGTGCGACTTTGAGAACGACACGAACTCAATCGTGCAATCCAGAGCGCCATCGGCTTCGAGCGCGCTGCCCGCCGTGTACCCGTCAAAGGTGACTTCGCAGTACGGGTTATCCGACGCCAGCAGGATGTTATGCGCGCGGCAGTAATCGACCATGTGCTGGTAGAAATCGCGTTCCGCCGTCGCGCCGGTCGGGTTGTTCGGGTAGTTGACCCACACCAGTTTGGCGCGCTTCAACACATCGACCGGTAGTGTGCTCATGTCCGGCAGATAGGCATTTTCCTCGCGGATCGGCAGCCATTCGACTTCGCCGTTCGCCAGCAGCGCGCCCATCGAATACGCCGGGTAGCCGATGTCCGGCACGAGCGCGACATCCCCACGATCCAGATACGCGAGGCTCAAGTTGACGATCCCTTCTTTGCTCCCTAACAGCGGAAGCACCTGTTTTTCGGGATCGAGTTTGACGCCAAAGCGGCGTTCGTAATACTGCGCGACGGAGACCCGGAATTCCGGCGTCCCTTTGTAGCCCGCGTATCCATGATGATCGGGCTGCCGTGCCGAGCGGTACAGTTCGTCGATCACGCCTTCCGGCGGGGGCATATCCGGGCTGCCAATATCAAGCCCGATCACGTCATAGCCCTGTTGGTTGAGCTCGCGCACACGTTGAGTCAGCAGCGCGAACGGGTACGGGGGCAGGGACTTTAGACGAGCGGCGGGGGTTGGAAGCGACATTTTTTACCTTCACTACAAATGGGTCTAATTAACGCTCTATTGTATCACATTCGCTTACAACGCAGGAAATGACACATGCATCCGCTTGACTAAGTAGAACAGATATTCTATCATAAGATCATCCAATTGAGGAGGAGAATCGCCATGTTCAATCGTGTGGGCACGGTGTCGGTGTTCGTTAGCGACCAGCAGCGCGCGAAAGACTTCTATGTGAACACGTTGGGCTTCGAACTCAAGCAGGATGCGGAGTTGTATCCCGGCGCGACCAGTCGCTGGGTCTCGGTTGCCCCACAAGGCGGGGAGACCGAGATCATGCTGCAGGCTGTTGACGAGAATTGGTCGCACTACGCGCCGGTCGTCGGCAAGTCGCAGGCGCTGACGCTCGACGTGAGCGATATTGAGCAGTTGGTTGCCGACCTCAAGGCTAAAGGGGTGGCATTCCAGCAGGAAGTTCAATCCGCGCCTTGGGGGAAATCGGTTTTCATGTACGACTCGGAAGGGAACATGCTGCTGCTCGTGGAACAACCGACGTTCTAAAGAGTGGATATGCCGCGTACAGGGGCATGATCTATCATGCCCCTAGTGCGTATTTACGTCGTAACGTGCGCGAGGTACGGATCGCCTAACGCGGCGATCCCGGCGCGCATATCCACAAGCGCCCGCTCGACATATGCCGCATAACGCACCCGCTTATCCCGGATGTGTGTAGGCAGTTCCGGCATAATCCCGAAATTCGACTTCATCGGCTGGAAGTGCTTCGGTTCAGCATGAGTGATGTAGTGGCAGAGCGCGCCGAGCATCGTCGTCGGCGGGATCACCCACGCCTCTTTGCCCTCCAGCGCGCGCGCAAGGTTCAGCGCGGCAACCAAACCGGTCGCCACATTGCCCATGTAGCCTTCGACCCCGGTGATCTGCCCGGCGAAAAATAAGTCTGATCGCGTCTTGAATTGCAGTGTCGGGTAGAGCAGGGTAGGGGAGTTGATGAAGGTGTTGCGATGCATCTGCCCCATGCGCTCGAACTCGGCGTTCTCCAGACCGGGAATCAGGCGCAGCACTTCTTCCTGCTGCCCCCATTTGATGTTCGTCTGAAAGCCGACGATGTTGTAGAGTGTCCCGGCGACGTTATCCTGCCGGAGCTGCACGACGGCATACGGGCGTCTTCCCGTGCGCGGATCGGTCAGCCCGACCGGGCGCATAGGTCCGAACGCCAGCGAATCCGCGCCGCGCGTCGCCAACTGCTCGATGGGCAGGCAGCCCTCGAAGAACAGCTTGTCCTCGGTCTCGAAGTCACGCAGGGGGGCGCGTTCCGCTGCCAGCAGTGCCGCGATGAAGCGTTCGTACTCGTCTTTGGTCATCGGGCAGTTGATGTAATCGCCCTCGTCCTCGTCGCCGCGCCCGTAGCGACTCGCGCGGAAGGCGATGTCCATGTTGATCGATTCGGCGGCGACAATGGGCGCAAGGGAATCATAGAAGTACAGGTATTCCTGACCGGTCAGCCGTGCGATGTCCGCCGCCAGCGCTTCTGATGTGAGCGGTCCGGTGGCGATGATCGTCGGGGCATTTGGGACGGTGGTTACTTCCTCGCGGATCAAGCGGATGCGCGGATGATTGTATACCGCGTCCGTCACCGTTTGCGCGAATACCTCCCGATCTACTGCCAGCGCGCCGCCCGCCGGGACGGCAGCTTTTTCCGCCGCGTCGAGCAGCAGCGAACGCAGCATATCCAGTTCGGTTTTGAGCAAGCCGGATGCGCGATCCGGTAATTTCGAGCCGAACGAATTGCTGCACACCAGTTCGGCAAGCCGATCTGTGACGTGCGCGCCGGTCGTTTTGCGCGGGCGCATTTCATACAGATCGACCTCGAAGCCGCGTTCGGCAAGCTGCCACGCCGCCTCTGACCCGGCGAGTCCGCCGCCAATCACGTTGATTCTGGGCATGTCTTCCCTTTAGGAACTCAATTCTTGTGCGTGCTGATGATACTGCTTGAGCTTATCCAGATGCTCGGCGCTCGGCGGCGCAAGCTGCAAAGCATTCGCATATGCGTCGCGCGCTTTCGCGTACTGTCCAAGCGCGAAATAGGCGTTGCCCTGCACATAGTAGATTTTGTAGTCGTGGATCGCCTGATCATCGGCTTTGGCGGCTTGCAGCAGGCGGTTGATGGCGGCGATTGCCTTCTCATACTCGCCGAGTTGGTAGTGGCTGCGGGCGATCCGGTAATGCAGGGACAATTCCCACGGGTGATACGGGTTGAATTGCAGGGCGTTCTGGTACGCGGTGATCGACGGTGCGTACTGTCCTGTTTTGAAACAGGCGTCGGCAAGCATCTCATGTGCCCGTGACCATGTCACGTCGATGCCTAGCGGACGTTTGCTGATCTGCGTGAACTGCTGCACATAGCCGATAATCTCGCGTTCGCGTCCGCCCATGTGCGAGAGCGTTTCCGCCGCCGTCAGCAGTGCATCGGCGAGCCCGGTACGCCCCTCGACCCCGGCGGAGGTCGCCACGCTGATCGCCAGCGACGCCGCGTCGAAGGCGGCATCGTAATCGTGCATCTCGCGCAGAATCCGGCTGCGTAGTGTGTGAACCTGCACCAGCCACACGCGCGGTTCGGTGACAGGGTAGGTGGCAACGGCTTTGTTCAGGAAGGACAACGCGCCTTTGGGGTCGCGCTCCTCATAAAACGCCACGAAGCCTAACCGTTCGTAGCAGTAGGCGGTTAGCGGTGGGATCGTGCTCGGTGCGAGCAGTGCTTGCTGTAGGCAGTCCACCGCATCCGTAATTCGATTTTCGGTCAGCAGCACGCGGGCTTTCTGGTAGTTGATCCAACCTGCGTTGTCGTAGGTCGGGTATTCCGCGAGGATCGTCTCGTAGTTGGCGAGTGCCTGCGCCGTATCGCTCCGGTCGGCAAAGCCAACGCTCGCCAGTTCAAAGCGCGCGAAATGGGTATCCGCCAGCAGTTCGAGGTTCTTGGGGTTGTCAAACATCTCGGGGACGAGACTGCGCGCCTTCTGCAAATCGTCAAGCGCGTCGTCGATGCGCGCCCCGAACAAGCGCGCCCGCGCCCGCAAAATCATCATCCGCGCTCGCCCTTGCAGTGACTGCTCGGAGCGTAAAAGACGAGCGATTAGCACTTCTGCCTTTTTAATATCTCTTCTGAGCAAAAGATCATCAATCGTCTGAAGTTGTTCCAGCATCCAAGCCTCCGAGGAACCCCTCTGCGTCGATGTCATCAATCATCGCAGAAAGTTGGAAGTTTGGGTATCCCTCAACCTGCCGGTTGCAGGGGCAAGGCGCACCTTGCCCCCTACGACAGATGCTTATGAAAACGCGCTCAGGACAATCGAAGCGTTTTGACCGCCCAAGCCGAAACTGTTCGACAGGATGTAACGCAGATTCTTCGCGTCGCGGGCGACATTCGGCACGTAGTCGAGATCGCACGCAGGATCGGGCGTCTCGTAGTTGATGGTCGGATGGATGATGCCTTCGACCAGTGTCTTCACACAGGCGACGATCTCAATCGCGCCCGATGCGCCCAGCGCGTGACCCATCATGCTCTTGGTCGAGGAGACGGCGAGGTTATACGCGTGCTCCCCAAAAATCCGCTTGATCGCCAGCGTTTCCATCGCGTCGTTCGCCTGCGTGGATGTGCCGTGCGCGTTAATGTACTGGATGTCCTCCGGCGTGACGTGAGCGTTTTCTAACGCCCATTTCATCGACCGCTGCGCGCCGCCGCCTTCAGGGTCAAGGGCGGCAATATGGTAGGCATCTGACGACGACGCATGACCGAGGATTTCCGCGTAGATGCGCGCGCCGCGCTTGAGCGCGTGCTGCAAGCTCTCGATGACGAGGACTGCGCAGCCTTCGCTAAACACGAAACCAGAACGGTTCTTGTCGAAGGGACGGCTTGCCAGTTCCGGCGTATCGTTGAAACCGGTCGCCAGCGCGTCCATCGCTTCAAAGCCCGCGATGGCGTAATCTTGCAGCACCGCTTCGACACCACCCGTGATCACCATGTCGGCGCGCCCGTTCTTGATCAATTCGCTTGCTTCGCCGACTGCCTGCGTCCCGGCGGCACACGCGGTTGCCGGAGCAATCAACGGACCGAGCGTTCGCGCGAACTTGCTCACGTAGTGACCCGGCATGTTTGGCAGGGAATTGATCAGCGTCAGCGGATTCGGCTTCTTGTAGCCGGATGTTTTGTAACGTGTCGTGCTTTGTTCCGACATTTCGTGCGAACCGAGCGTCGTACCGATCACGGTTGCAGTGCGGTCGCCTTCTTCTTCGATCTTCTCGGTTGTCAGCCCCGCATCGCCGATGGCGAGCGAAGCCGCCGCGACCGCAAACTGCGACGCGCGTCCCATACGCCGAGCTTCCTTGTGTTCAATGTAGCGGGTCGGTTCGAAACCACGCACTTCACCGCCGATTTGCACGGGGACATGCTCAATCGGGATCGTTTCGATGCGGCGAATCCCGGATGTACCGGCTATCAGGTTTTCCCACATTTCCTTGACATCACCCAGACAGGTGATCGCGCCCATCCCCGTAATCACGACGCGCTGGCGTCCGTTACGCAATAGTTCCATGCGCCTCTAGCGGCAGCCCTGCCGCCCTCCCTCATGCTAAAGAATACGTTTTTAGCCCAGCTTCAATCGACTCGATCACCTTGCCCTGCACCGCACGGCGCGCCTGACCAATGGCATTCATGATAGCTGTGTCGTTTGAACGTCCATGACCGATAATGACAACACCGTTGACGCCCAAAAGGGGCGCGCCCCCGACTTCAAATGGATCAATTTGCTTTTGTACACGCCGAAATGCCGGTCGAGCCAGCGCGCCGCCGATCTTCGTGACCGTCGACGCCATGATCTCATCGCGTAGGGCATTCGCCATCGTCCGCGTCGCCGCTTCCATCGTCTTGATGAAGATGTTGCCGACAAAGCCATCCATTACCACTACGTCGGCTTCGCCACGGAGCACGTCTTTCGGCTCGATGTTCCCCGTAAAGCGCACCGGCAGGTCGCGGATCAGGGCTGCCGCCTCGTGGATCACCGCGTTGCCTTTGCCTTCTTCTTCGCCGTTAGAGAGCAGCGCCACGCGCGGTTCGGCGATGCCGCTGCTCGCCTGCGCATAGAGCTTGCCCATCAGCGCGAACTGTGCCAACCAATCCGGCTTCGAGTCGGCATTCGCGCCCACATCCAACACAATCGGGCGGGCATTCCCTAAGGGCAGGATCGCCGTCAGGGCGGGGCGTTTCACACCGCTGATCCGTCTCAGCGTGAACAGCGTCGCGATGCTGAGCGCCGCGCCTGTGTTGCCTGCCGTGACGAACGCGTCGGCGCTGCCACTCTTGACCAGATTCATGCCGACGTGCATCGACGAATCGGGTTTGCTCTTGCCGACGATCCCCGGCTTATCTTCCATGCCGATCACGTCCTTAGCCGGGACGATTTCGAGCTTGAGACTGCTGGTATCGTGCTTGGCGAGCTCCGTCTTTAAGCGCGGTTCGTCACCGACGAGGTAGATGGTGTCGCCCCACGCGCGGGCTGCCAGCACTGCCCCCGCCACGTCCGGAATGGGACACGCATCGCTGCCCATCGCATCCAAAGCGATCCGCATAGTTCATCCTTTGCCATGACACTGCCACAGCGGGGAAGTGTACCGGAAAAGCGCCTGACGTTAAAGGGGATTTAAGCATTGACAGGGAAGAAGCGCTGAGTATAATTTCTTTCAGCTAGCGCCCCGGTGGCGGAATGGCATACGCGGCAGGTTGAGGGCCTGTGTCCTTTGGACGTGGAGGTTCGAGTCCTCTCCGGGGCAAGACAGCAAAACCCACTCTTTTTGAGCGGGTTTTTTGTTTCTATTTGCTTAACCCCCTGTCTCCGTTGTAAACTGCATGAAGAAAAGCTGCCACCGGAGGGGATAGAGCGCATGAGCGAAGATACGAGACCGGCGTTAAGACGTGCTTTTGATGCTGTCGAAGCCGGTGAATTGGATGCGGCGCGCGGTATTCTTGAGCCGATTCTCGCGGAAGAACCCGACAACGCCGATGCGTGGTGGATCTACAGCCATGCGGTCACGACGCCCGAAGAAGCAATGACCGCCCTCGAAAATGTCGTTCGTATCGACCCGAACTACCAGCAGGCGAGTGAACTGCTCGACACGCTGCGTCAGCGCCTCCCGCGCCGTCCCGCCATCCAACCCTTGGCTGCCCCAACTCCTGCGCCAGAACCCCCGCCCCTGCCTGAAGACGTGCCCGATCTTCCGCCAGCCGCCGAACCGGACTTTGAACTGGACGAGACGCCCAAACGCAGCGAACGCATCAGCGTTGCCGACGAACCCGATCTGTTCGCCGAGGAAAAAACCGAGCAGCCTGAAGAAGAGCCGCGTCGCGGCAGCTTGCTGCCGATCCTCGCGGGCGTTCTGCTCGTCGCGGTCATCGTGATCCTGCTCCTCTCGGTGCTGTCACAGCCGACCGCCGTGACTCCCACTGCCACCCCGACTGCCGTTGCCTTTGCATCCCCGGAAGCGGTGTCTCCGCTCGTGACTGACGAACCAACCGAGGACGCCACTGGAGATGCACAGGTCGTCGAAACGAGCGAAGCTGACCTGCCGACTGAAGAAGCTGCCGCGACTGAAGCGGTTGCTGATTCACCAACCCCTGAAGTGTCCAGCGAAGAAACTGCCGAAGCACCCATCGCAACCGTTGAACCCGACGTGGAATCAACGGGCGAAGCGGTCGTGACCGGCATGGACGCGCTGACCGCCGGGTTGGGACGGTATACACTGGGAGCCGAGGCGGTGGTCGAAGAAGAGACGACGCTGGGACGCACCTTGATCGTCAACGTGTGTGCGCCGGATCGTCGTGAAGTGACGGCGCTGCTGCGTCCCGTTATGCGGGCGATTGCGCGCGGTGCGTCGGCAGTGGACTCGGATGCGGTTGGCGTGCGGATGCTGAACTGCGAAACGGGTGCGCCGTTCGTCACGATGGCGGTTGATCGCCAGAGTGCGGTTGAACACGCGGCGGGTACACTCTCCTACGTAGATTTCCGCGATCTCTGGGAACCTCAGCGATAGATAGATGATCGAAAAGGGCACAGAATTCTGTGCC
>JACSRG010000292.1 GCA_014879865.1 Anaerolinea sp. | reverse complement strand
CCGGCGTCAATCGCGCCGAACTTGATCTGGGCGACTTCTGCCAGTGCGCGCAAGCCCATGCGCTTGGTCTGGTTTATCACCGCCAGCCCGCGCTTGACCAGCACCCGGTTTTCAAGCCGGTTGAGCGGCGCGAGGTCGGCGACCGTGCCAATCGCAACCAGATCGAGCAGATTGTCAGGCGAGAAATGGGCTTGCCCATTACCGTTTTTGCCGTTCGCCGCACCTGAAATCGTGAGCAGTGCTTCGGCAAAGCGATAGGCGATGCCCACGCCCGCCAGCATGTCTTCGTTGTACTGGCAGTCGTCGCATTTCGGGTTGATGACGGAGTAGGCTTTCGGCAGTTCGGGACCGAGCGAGTGGTGATCGGTCACGATGATGTCCAGACCGAACGCCTTGCCCTCCTCGACCTCCTCGACCGAGCGAATGCCGCAATCGACCGTGATCACCAGCTTCGCGCCCCGCCGGGAGAGTTCCAGCAGCGCCGGGACGTTGACGCCGTACCCCTCATCAACACGATGCGGGATATAGGGCGCGACCTTCGCCCCCAGCGCTTTGAGCGTTTCCACCAGCAGCGTCGTCGAGGTCACACCGTCGGCGTCGAAGTCGCCGTACACGACGATCAGCTCACCCGCGCGGATCGCCTGCCGCACACGCGCCAGCGCCCGGTCAATCGAGTGGCGCTTGCCGCGAATCGCCAGCAGGCTGCCCACGTTCAGATCATCGGCAAATAGAAAATTGTAAGCGTCGTTCGGATCGGTCATGCCGCGATTGTAGAGAAGCTGCGCGAGAACACGGCTCATCTCCCGGTAACGGGCAAGGTGATCCGGTGGGGCTTGCGGTGCGACGATCCAGCGTTTTGCAAGAGACATAGGCATTTAGGCTATCATAGTCATCTGGTCAGATTATGATCGAGTTTAACAGGTTGAACAAGCCTTAATGACGGAGTAAACACAGTGGCAAAAATCGTCTTCATGGGAACGCCCGATTTCGCCGTCCCGGTGCTGCGCCAGTTGATCGCCCATCACACCGTGATCGGCGTGGTGACGCAGCCGGATCGTCCGGCGGGGCGCAGCCGACAAGTCCAGATGTCCCCGGTCAAGCTGACCGCGCTCGACGCGGGGATTCCGGTCTTTCAGCCGGAGAAAATTCGCCGCCCCGACGCCGTCGCCGAACTGCGGGAGTGGTCGCCGGATGTATACGTCGTCGCTGCGTTCGGACAGCTCCTCCCGCAAACCGTGCTGGACATCCCGCCGCACGGGTCGATTAACGTCCATGCCTCGCTGCTGCCGCGCTGGCGCGGTGCCGCCCCGATTCAGGCAGTCATCCGCGCCGGGGACGCCGAAACAGGCATCACGATCATGAAAATGGATGCAGGCTTGGATACCGGCGCGATCCTCAGTCAGCGGGCGATACCGATCAGCCCCGACGAGACCGGGCAATCGCTCCATGACAAGCTGTCGGAAGTGGGCGCGGCGCTGCTGATCGGCACGCTGCCCGGCTATTTGAGCGGCGCGCTTCAGCCAATCCCGCAGGACGACGCGCTGGCGACTCTCGCTCCGCGCATCGACAAGGAAGAGGGGCGGATCAACTGGCACGAGAGCGCGGCGCAGATCGAGCGGATGGTGCGCGCTTTCACGCCTTGGCCCGGCACATTCACGACATGGGATGGCAAAGGACTCAAGATTCACGGGGGTGCAGTCGGCGAAGGCAGCGCCGAGCCGGGACACGTCGTCGAACGAGCGGGCAAGATCGCGGTCGGCACCGGGGAAGGCGTTTTCCTGCCGACGCGTGTTCAGCTTGAAGGACGCGGCGTGGTCGGCATCGACGAGTTCGTGCGCGGCTATCCCGGCTTCGTCGGCGCAGCGTTAGGGTAAACGGGACGTTTATCAGCTAATCATCTCGCGGTCATCCTTGTCATGTTACACTCCGCCTAACAATTCGATCAATTTAGGGCGAGACGATGACCAACTTACCCAAACCCGGATCACTCTGGAGGCAAGATGTTGAGTTCCCACCCATGCCTGCGCTGCAAGGTGCGGTTCACGTGGATGTCGCCATCGTCGGTGGCGGCATCACCGGAATCACCGCCGCTTACCTGCTCAAACAAGCGGGCAAACGGGTTGCGGTAATCGAGGCGCATCGGGTCGGCGCAGGTGTGACGGGCGAAACGACCGCTCACATCAGTGCGCTGTTGGATACCCGCTACTACAACATCGAGTCAGATTTCGGCAAAGACGGCGCAAAGCTGGCGGCGCAGTCGCAAAACGAAGCCATCGAGCAGATCGCGCACATCGTCCGTGATCTACAGATCGAGTGCGACTTCACGCGTGTTCCCGTCTACCTGTATACCGAGCAGCCACAGGCAGTCGATGAGATCAAACAGGAGATTGAGGCGGCGCGGCGCGCGGGTTTGAACGCCGCCTATACCGAGCAAATCCCCCTGCCCTTCTCGACCAAAGGCGCGCTCTGGCTGCCGGATCAGGCACAGTTTCACCCGCTGCGCTACCTGTTTCAGGTGGCGGCGGCAATCCCCGGCGGCGGCAGCCACATCTTTGAACACTCACGCATCCAAGATATTCAGGATGGCAGCCCGTGCCAAGTCAAAACGGAAGAAGGCAGTGTCACGGCGGACACGGTGATCATGGCAACCAACGTTCCGCCCGGTCTGCATGTGGTGGATACGGAAGTTGCACCGTATCGCTCGTATGTCATGGCGCTGCGTACTGACGACATAATCCCGGAAGGCTTATACTGGGATACGGAAGACCCCTATCACTACATCCGCTGGGCGAATACTGGCGGCGAACGGGTGCTGCTGGTCGGCGGCTATGATCACAAGGTCGGGCAAAACGACGACACGGAAAGCGCGTATCGCGCGCTGTACGAGTACGCACAGCGCCACTTCCAAGTCAACGCGGTGGTTGGGCGCTGGTCAGGTCAGACCTATGAACCTGCCGACAGCTTGGCGTACATCGGCTTGAGTCCCGGCGCGGAACACGTCTATCTTGCCACTGGCTATGGCGGGCTCGGCATGACCTACAGCAACGTCGCCGCGCGCCTGCTCACCGACCTGATCATGGGACGCCCGAACCCGTATGCCGACCTTTACAGCCCGGCGCGCATCAAGCCGCTGGCGTCCGCCGTTGATTTCGTGCGCGAGAATGTCAATGTGATGAAACGCTTCGTCGGAGATCGCCTGAGTTCGGAAGTCGATTCATTCGCGGACATCCCGACGGGCGAAGGCAGAATCGTCGGCAGCGCCAACGCGCAGATCGCCGCTTACCGGGACGAATCAGGTGAGCTGCATATGCTTTCCCCGGTCTGCCCGCACATGAAATGCATCGTCCAGTGGAACAGCGCCGAGAAATCATGGGATTGTCCGTGTCATGGTGGGCGCTTCACGCCAACTGGCGACTGGATTGAAGGACCTCCGGCGCACAATTTGACGCCGGTTCAGGTAAAATCAGAGCAATCTGACCAGTCATAAGGGCGCTCAATTGCGCCCACAAGGGTGTCATTGAACACGCGTGTACTCTCCATCAATCCATCCGACCCCGATCCCGCGCTGCTTGCTGATGCCGCGCAGGTCATTCGCGCGGGCGGGCTGGTGGCATTCCCCACCGAAACAGTCTACGGTCTCGGCGCGGACGCCACCCGTCAAGCGGCGGTCGAACGTATTTTCGCGGCGAAGAATCGCCCTGCCTCCGACCCGATCATCGTCCACATTGCGACGCTCGACATGCTGACGGGCGTCGCCGTCGATCTGCCTGACCTCGCGCTCGAGCTGGCACGGGCGTTCTGGGCGGGTGCACTGACGCTCGTGCTCAAGCGCCACCCGAATATCCCGCCGAATGTCTCCGCTGGACGGGCAACGGTCGCGGTACGAATGCCGAACCATCCGGTCGCACTCGGTCTGATCGCGGCAGCAGATCGCCCGATAGCCGCGCC
>JACSRG010000724.1 GCA_014879865.1 Anaerolinea sp. | reverse complement strand
GATCGCGCCGCGCTTTTCCGTCGAACCCCGTTACGGGCGTGTCGTCTTGGCGCGGCTTGCCTTTGTCCTGCTCAACGCCGGGACGTGGCTCAGCGCAGCCAGCCAGTGGAGCGGCAGCGCATCTTTTCACCTGATCGGGCGGATGGCGCTCTTGGGTGCGGGGATCGCCTTTGTGTTCCACCTGTTTCCGCGCATCAAACCCTTATCCGTTTCCAATGCTCAGAGGTAACCCGGCATGACTGACACACCGTTTGTCTATTTCGACAGCTTGAACGATCTGCTTACCCAAGTCCCTGAGGACAGTATCCTCAGCCGCACGATCTACAAAGATGCCCGCGTCAATGTGACTTTGTTTGCGTTCGCGCAAGGGCAGTCGCTCTCCGAACACACCGCCGCCGTCCCGGCGATCATTCAGATCCTCTCCGGCGACGCGGTCATCGGTTTGGGCGAGGAAACGCGCGAAGCGCACGGCGGCACATGGATTCACATGCAGGCAAACCTGCCGCACAGCCTTCTGGCAAAAACCCCGCTGACCATGCTCTTGATCCTGCTCCTCGCCCCAACAAGCCAAGAAAAAACGTAAGCCCCGCGTGGGTCTGACCCGCTGCTCTGCCCTGTATCTGTTCGCGGGTACAGGGATAGACGAGTACAATCAAAGTAGGTACAATTCACACCAATAGCATCTCTTGCTGTAGATTCAGAACACGCATCAAGTAGTGCGCGAACGTTGCTTCTTCCGCCCGGAACGATGTGCGACCCTTGTCGTCAGCAGAATCGGAATACAGCATGACTTCCAGCTCCCCACTGACTGATCCCGCGCAGTCCTATCTTGCCGCACTTCTCAATACCGATAGAGCGCAGGCGACCAACGTGATCATGGACGCAGTTGCTCGCGGGGTCAGCATCAAAACCATCTACCTTGACATTTTTCAGGCAGCGCTCTACGAAATTGGTCGGCTCTGGCAAACGAATCACATCAGCGTGGCTCAAGAACACTACTGCACGGCAGCCACGCAGATGATCGTGGCGCAGCTCTACCCGCATATCTTCAACACGAAGCGGGTGGGTCGCCGGATGATCGCCACCTGCGTCAGCGGTGAACTCCACGAGATTGGCATACGGATGGTCGCTGATTTCTTTGAAATGGAGGGTTGGGACACCTATTACGTTGGCGCAAACATGCCCATTCGGGATATTATCTCCATAATGGAAGCACAGGAGGTGCATCTACTGTGCATTTCTGCGACCATGCAGTCGAGCCTCGTGGCGGCTGCGGACATCATCGAGGCAGTACGCGCCTCCGAAGTAGGACAGCCGGTGAAAATTCTCGTCGGCGGCAGCGCCTTCCTTCAGCGCGAGGATCTGTGGGTGAAAATCGGCGCGGATGGCTTCGGACGGAATGCAGACGACGCCCTGCGCCTCGCCGCGCTACTTGTCAACTAGCCCGATAAGCACAGGGGCAATTGGATGCTGCCACACAGCCTGCTCACTGGACTTGCCTTATTCTGTGATCACAATGGTACGATCACGGGTATTCAGCGTCATTATCCCGATCTGCTCTCCGGCATATGTGTCGGTCAGCAGTTGGCTGATACCATCGATCCTGCCGACCAGACAAAACTGCGCAACTTCCTTGATGCGCTCCACAGCGAGGGGGCGATCTTCGACTGGGAACTAAACGTCATCGACAGAAATCAAGTAGTTCCGCTGCACTTCGCGGGTGTAAAATACGGTCTTGAACAAGTGTTAATTATTATTGCCCGAACCAGCATCGAGACGATGAAACTCTTTAATGACATGATGCGGATGAGCAACGAGCAGACCAACGAACTGCGCCGCGTTATCAAAGAGAAAGCCGAGCTTTCCCGGCAGCAGACCGCTCATAGCAGCGCACTTTACGACGAACTGATGCAGGTCAACAATGAGCAAGCCAATCTTCAGCGCGAACTCGCCCGAAAGACCGCTGAACTGGAACGGCTTAACGCGCTCAAAGACCAGTTTCTTGGGATGGCGGCGCACGATCTTCGCTCCCCGCTTGACGTGATCATGACCTACAGCACGTTCCTGATGGACGAAGTCGGCGACCAATTGAGCAGCGAACATCGGGAATTCCTCGGTATCATTCAGCACCACAGCCAGTACATGCTCAATCTGGTCAACCACCTGCTCGACCTCTCGATCATTGAATCGGGGACGCTGATGCTCTCGCGGATGCCGGTAGACATCCTCCCGCTCGTACGCAGCGCCGTTCAGCGCAACACCGCGCCCGCCAGTTCCAAAGGCATTCGCCTCACGTTCAGCGCCAGCGTAGACAATCTGATCGTGTCGGTGGATGCGGATCGCATCACGCAGGTCATGACTAATCTGCTGACCAACGCGGTCAAATTCTCGCCGAAGAACACAGAAGTACGCGTCCGTGTGACACGGGCGGACGATCATGTAGAACTCGTCGTGCAGGATTCCGGCGTCGGCATCTCTGAGGAGCAGTTGGCGACGCTCTTCAGTCCGTTTGGCAGGAAGTCCAACCGGGGTACAGCGGGCGAAAAAGGGACGGGACTAGGGCTGGTGATCGTCCACAAGATCGTCAGCGAACATGGTGGCAGCCTCAGCGTAGACAGTCGAGCGCAGCAGGGTACGACCTTCACAATTCGACTTCCAATCTTGCCGCACGATGAAGCCCTATAAATGCCGTAAAGGTCGCAGCCATGCCCTCACAGTCTGATGGAAGTTCCAGCAATTTGATTCTGGTGGTGGACGATGAAGATGCCAATCTCGCCGCTACCGCACGCATTCTGGAACAGGCAAATTACAAGGTTCTAAAGGCGACAACAGGCAGCGAGGGACTCACGCTCATCCATGAGGCGCGTCCGCAGCTCGTCCTGCTCGACGTGGTGCTGCCGGACATCAGCGGCGCAGAAGTCTGTAACCGGGTCAAAAATGACCCCGAATTCGAGGATACCTTTATCATTCTGGTCTCCGGTCTCAAACTTTCTTCAATCGACAAAGCATCCGGGTTAGACTCCGGCGCAGACAGCTACATCACCAGACCCTATTCCAGCCAGCAGTTGCTAGCGCTGATCGAAGCGATCCTCCGTCTGAGAAACGCCAAGATCGCCTTGCGAAAGAAAACCGAGCAGCAGTTGGCGGAACAAGCCCGCGAAATGCACACTCTGGAGACCTATCACGGGACCGACTCAACGCCCTTGACGAGGCAACTGCTCGGCGTTAAATCTTTGAGTCGCGCTGCCCCGGAGATCTTCAGCACATTGATCATGCAGTACGGCTCGATCCTCGATCTCGCCGTCGAACAGCATACGCAGCAAGTCCATCTGCGCCTGACGGAGCAGTTACGTGACCTCGGGGATGCGTTGGGCGTGCTAAACGCGGGTCCGCGCGATGTTGTCGAAATTCACAAGCGTGCGCTCAAGACGAAAGTAGAGGAGAACTCCTCCATTCGCGTGCAGCTTTATCTCGAAGAAGGGCGGTTCTGCGTGCTGGAGTTGATGGGCTATCTCGTCACGTATTATCGATCTATTGCGGTTCAGACCAATCGAACGCGCAGCGAACCGAGGGGTGTGAAAGGGCAAGGAGATGGAAGTTGAATACGTCTTCAAACTGTTTATCGCCGGGCAAACCACACGCTCGATGCGCGCCATCGAGAGCATTTCAGAGATCATCGACAAGAAGTTCAGCGTCTCGTGCGTGTTGACCGTCGTCGATATTCTCGAACGTCCCGATCTGGCGGAGACCCATAACATTCTGGCGACGCCCACCCTCGTGCGCGAGCTGCCCCTGCCCCAACGACGACTCATTGGAGACTTGGTCAACAGCAGCACTGTACTCAGCGCACTCGGACTCGCTCACGACGAACAAGCCTAACGGTGACCACTCTCCCCGCTAAAGCGGGGAGCTTCTCAGGCTACGTGTGCGCTTACCGTCTCCCGAAGGC
>JACSRG010000723.1 GCA_014879865.1 Anaerolinea sp. | reverse complement strand
CGCCTTCGGGAGACGGTAAGCGCACACGTAGCCTGAGAAGCTCCCCGCTTTAGCGGGGAGAGTGGTCACAACTGATTCGGCGTTTATCCGCGCCGCAGTTTGTCGCCGAAGAGGTTCTGAGACCGGTAGGTGCAGATCGGACAGAATTCGCCGTCGCCGGTGTACGGCGCGCGGCACTTCGGGCAGTGACGGAGCGTGCCTGTGTAGAGCGTCGTAACCTGTTCCTGCCGCACTTCGTCGAGGGTGGGTGTTCCTGCGCGCGAAACCGCCTGCTCGTGGCACAAGTCGATGCAGTTCCCGCAGTTGATACAATGCGCCGCAGTGAATTCCAGCGCAAAGGTCGCCGCCTCTTGGCGTGCACGGAGCGCGTTCGTCGGGCAGACACGGCTGCACACGCCGCAGGCTGTGCAAGCGCTGCTCACCGCCAGATTAGTGAATGACTGCTCTGGAAGCTGCGTATCTGACCGGAGGTGAGGGAGGGCACGCAGCGCCTCAAGCATCTGGCGGCGTTCCAGCGGGATCGGCGACGCTTCGCTCTCTGCCGCGTCTTTGAACGCGGTCAGTACATTTTCAGACGGAGTCGCGCCCAGAAAGCGCTGAAATACGGCGCGCCGTGACAGCGGCGGGTTGTTGATGGCATAGATCGGACGTGTTTTCGTGCGTCGCGGTGCTGCGTCTTTCTCGACAACGAGACTCCGCTTGCCGTCTGGCACAAGTCGCTGCGCGTTCGCGACAGTTTGTTCAATCGACCCGGACAGCGGCGCGAGGGTGCAGTTCGCGCAGGCGTCGAGGCGCACGATCACCTTGTGCACGCCCATGCCAAACAGCGCCGCATAGGTGGGCACATTCAAGGCGGACAAACAACGCGTCGTGGTCAGCACGGCGTCAACCCGCTGACTGCCCTGTGCGGCGGACGGATGGAATTTACAGGCAAGTTCGACGCTTTCGTGATCGACGAGCTGCGCGACGCAGTAGAGCAGGCGGTATGCTTCGTCGTCGCCGGAGAACACACCGGTCGGGCAGGCGTGGAGACACAAACCGCACTGAATACACATCTCCGGTTGGAGCTGTACGCCGCCCTCAAGGCGAATGGCGTCGGTTGGGCAGGCGAGCGCACAGGCGGAACATGCGTCTTTCCGCTTGGTATTCAGGCAGCGCTCGCGCTGAACCGTGATCGGCGCTTGCTTGGCTGCCCATTTTTCGATGGCAAGCGCGATCTGTAGAATGTTCATCGCGCAGACTCCCTCTTAGACCCAATACGTGGACGATTGACGACAGCCATCAAGTGTTCCCACTCCGAGCGCGGCTCACATCATCCGGTGTGTTCAAGTTCAACAGCGACCTGAGCTCAGGATCGTAGGCGCGCAGTTCATCTTCGGCAACGTAGCGCACCTTCAGCGCTGCCAAGCAATCCGAGATTCGCAAATTGCGCTGTTCAAGCTGCTCCAAGATGAGCGGACGACAGCTTTGCGCATAAACGGCATGCAGGCTGTGGGTGGTATCGCCGGTACGCGGAACGACGGCGTCGTATCCGTGCCGCTGCGACACGAGCCATTCGAGCAGTGTGGTGTTCAAATACGGCATATCACACGCGACGCACAGGACATGCGCGGCTTCGGCTTTGACCAGCGCTGTGTACAGCCCGCCAAGCGATCCACTGCCGGGGAGTTCATCGCTGAACATCGGGACGCCGAAAACCGCATAGTCTGAGGGCGCGTTGGTGATCAACATCACGTCGAGGTCGAGCTTGCGAAGCTGATCGATGACATGCTGGATCATCGGTTTGCCGTCGAGAACGAGAAAACTCTTGTCTTGCCCCATGCGCCGTGAGCGCCCGCCTGCCAGAATCGCTGCTTGGAGGGTCGTCATAGTCTCAGCCATTGTTCTCTTGCGGGAATACAATCCCGTGTTCGATGGCATAGGTCGCCGCCTGAGTCCGGTTATCCAGTTGCAGTTTGTCCAATATGTTACGCAGGTGCGTCTTCACCGTGTTGATGGAAATCGACAGCTCATCGGCGATCTGCGGGTTGCTTGACCCCTGCGCCACCAGATGCAGCACCGCCGTTTCGCGGTCGGTGAGCGTCTCGACCCCGTCGGCGTTCGCCAGCGATTGTTTGCTCAAACCCTTGAGCACACTGGACGCCATCGCACGCGTCATCGGAACGTCCCCGTGCGCGATGCTCTCCAGCGTATCGAACAGCTCATCCGCATCCAGATTCTTGAGCAGGTAGCCGGATGCTTCGGAGCGCACCGCTTCCAGCAGATGTTCCTGCCGGTCTGATGACGTGAGAATCACGACCGCGATGTGCGGAAAACGCCGTTTGATCTCGCGAGTCGCGTGCAGCCCGTCGCCGTTGGGCAAGTAGATGTCCATTAGCACGACGTCCGGGCGTAGACGCTGCGTCATGTCAATCGCTTCGTGTGCGCTTGCCGCTTCACCAACCACCTCGACGACATCTTCGCGGGTGCGCATCAAGCTGATGAGTCCCTGCCGGAACATCTTGTGATCATCGACAATCAGTACCTTAATCGTCACGGGGTCACTTCCTTCCGATTGAACCTAAATCCCTGTGCGGACATGGATTGCATAAAACAGAAAACGCCCCAAGACTTCGCTGACGAGAATGAGTAGGAAGGCGAGATAAACGGGAATGAGCATCCGCGTGAGCGGTTTGCCGGATTTTGGCTGCCAGAGGTTCGCGGCGACTGAACCGGCTGCGCCGAACCCGAGTAAGGCTAAACGGATGGCAAACAGTACGCCGTACAAACCGAGCAGCAGATCGACGCTGGCGCGGGCTGACGACGCGCCCTGCGCCAGCATGGTGATTTGCACGACGTAGTTCACGATCTCCGTGATCACCGCCGCAACGATGACGAGCGCGATGGCGCGCATGGCAGGGCGGATAACTGCGACGCGTCCTTCGACCTCGACGGTTGCCTGTTCGCGCAGCATCAGCAGATAGAGGTTCATCAGCAGCAGCGCCGACACCGCTAGACCGCCCAACAGGATCGTCGCGGCAAAGAACGCTACCGGCGTCGTCAGCGAGTTCCACGCGACCTGCGGCGGCAGCAGGTAGACCTGCGACATGCTGTAGACAGTAGCAAGCCCCATCAATACGGCAGCCCAACCGGTCGCCAAGCGCAGCTTCGGCGACCCGACGGCATAGCGCTGTAACAACCAGAGCAGCCCGACCAGCAGCACGAACAGTACAGTGAATAAGACCTCGCGGCTGAGCCATGAAGTTCCGAGGTTGTTGAATGCCAAATAGGAGAGCAGCGGACGGCTGAGATGAAAATGTGATCCGACAACCGCCGCAGCCGCCGTTACGAAAATGACGATCACCGCATCTTGACTTATCCGCGTGGCAAGCGCCGCCTGCCCGCGTCGTGCCGCCTGCGCGTAAATCACCCAGAGGATCAACATGCCGCCGACCGCCATCTGCATCATGATGGTATAGACGGGCAGCGCCCATTCACGCAGATTAACCATAGGACACCGCTTCGCGATTGCTTTCGACTTCCGGCAGTTGGCACACCACCTGCGTCCCTTTGCCCGGCTGTGACCGGATCGAGAGCTCCCCGCCGACGCTCTGAGCGCGCTCCACCATCGTGCGTAATCCGAAATGATGCTTCGTGACGGGTACGGTGAAGCCCGCCCCGTCATCGATGATTTCGAGGCACGCGCCACCTGTGGTTCGGGTCAGCGTGACCGTGACGGCTGTTGCCTGTGCGTGTTTGCGCACGTTGGCTAACGCTTCCTGCAAAATACACACAAGCTGAACTTCCGCCAGCGGCGACAGCCCCAGATCATCTCCGGCATGGTCGTGGAAACTGACGGCGATCCCGGTCTGGTCGCTGAATCCGTCGAGGTAATCCGCGATTGCCGACGCGACACCCGCATCGGTTGCTAAGGTTGTCCGCAGGCTGAGGATGTTCTCGCGCACGTCGGCGTGCGCCGCTTG
>JACSRG010000443.1 GCA_014879865.1 Anaerolinea sp. | reverse complement strand
ACCCCTTCGCCCTGAGGGAGAAGGGGACGGGGGATGAGGGCTACAATGAGTTTGCAGACACATCCTAGTACAGCACCGCCGTATGGTTCAATGCGAGTTTGCCAAGCGCCTGATCGCCTTCGATCTGGACCAGTCCCTCGTCGAGGGCGTGCTGCGCAGTGATGCGCCCGGACGCCAAGCGGTTGAATTCGAGCGTATCCATCGTCAGCCGCGCTTGCGGTGTCCCCTCTCCGATGCTCCACGCCCCGCCCACCGTCCCGGTCAGGTGGAGTGTGATCGAGCGTCCGCCTAATTTGCGCCGCAGGGGAGCGTCGAGTTCGCGCACGATCAACGCGACGATGCGCCCGTCATGCTCCGGCGTGTGCGCCATCGTGCGCCCGGTCGCGCGGCTGATGTCGGCGCGATGCATCCACATATCACGGGTGTAGATATTGTCGATCAAGTCGCCGATGCTGACGCGCAGATCAGAACCCGGCACGGGGATCGACAGCCAGCGCAGCGGAGCGGGGAAGCGCTGCCGTCCTGCCAGCGATGCTTCGAGGCTGTCCCGTATCTCGGTGGTAAGCTGCGCCAGCGAATGTGCCGCGCGCAGATCGACCTGCCGCTGATTCGCCGCGTCGAGCAGATTCATGCCCTTGGCAGTGTAGGCGCGCAAATTGAGCGGGTTGAACTGATCGATGAAGTCGCCGAGGCGCACAAACGACACGACATGGCTGGCTTGGTGGGCGATGAGGTCTTTGACCGACCAGAGTGTGCAGTCCGTCGGCTGGCTGAGTTCGGCGGGGGAGAGCGTTTCGATCAGCGCCAGAAACCGATCCAGCTCGACCCGCGCCATCGGGATCACCTCATGACGCGCCAGCTTGGGAATCGCAGCGGCAGTGAACGCCTCACGGGGGGTGGCTCCTAACTGCGCGATTTGTTGTGCCATGATTACTTCTCCTCGGCGTGCTGCCATGCGGTCTTCATCATATTGACCACGAACGAAATAAGGATGGTGAAGCGCCCCTGTCCAACCGGAAGATCGGGACTGTTGGCGAGATGGAGCGCGGTGATACCGTGCTGCAAGATGAGAAACACGTCGAATGCCTGCTGGAGCGGAATGCCGGGGTCGAGATGCGCCGCGCGGAGCAGTGCCTCAAGCTGGCGCTGACCGGCTTCCACCTCGGCGTACATCTCCGCCATGCTCTCGTCCGACGGCGTGAAACCGGGGATGTGCCGCTCGAACAGGAGCTTGAAGAAATCCGGGTTTTCGACCGCCCATTCGACGTACGCCGTCAAATACCGTTCGACCTCGTTCCACGCGGGTGCTGTTGGTTCGGTCGGGGCGGTCACTGCGTCCAAGCGCGCCCGCATATCCCGTATACCGAGGCGGAACAGGTAGTCGTAGAGCGCCAGCTTGTTCGGAAAGTACTCGTAGAGCGAGGGGGTTTGCATCCCCACCGCGCGTGCGATTTCGTTGAGGTTGAGCGCTGCGACCCCATGCTGCCGCATGATCTGCCGCGCCGCCTCGACCATCGCCGCGATCACTTCGTTCCGGTTGCGCTGGCGGCGCTGCTGCGGCGAAAGCGTCCTGCGATTTGACATAATGCCTATCCTCAATTGAGTTACCTAATGCAATTAGGAATACCTAAATGATATAGGCATGTGAGGAATTGTCAAGCGGAATCAAAAAACGCGGACGCAGCACGCTGCGCCCGCTATGATGCATTTATCGCTGAAGCCTGATGCTAGAGCTGAAAGCCGCCGGTGACGTGGACGATCTTCTGGCGGTAGTTGTGGACGAACTCTTGCAGTTTGCCCTGCAAGCTCGTCCATTCGTCGCTGTCAAGGATGCCGCGCATCGTGTCGAGGTCTTTGGCGATGCCCTCGGTGAGCATCTGCGGTTGTTCCTTTTCGCGACTGTAGACTGTGTACCACGCGCCGGTCGGCTGTAAGCCGAGTTTCTGAATGCCCGGCACCCATTCCCGCACGACAAACTCAAAGTATTCCTGATCACGACCCGGCTTGATGTCCCAATTCATGAGCAGTTTGACACTCACAATACACCACCCTCCTACACTTGCTGAGTCAAAACGACCACTTGCGGTTGTTCCGGCATGTCGGACGCAGAGACTTTGAGGCTGTCTGCTTCCTGCGCTTTGCTCACACCCATCGCCTTGAGGAATTTGTCGAGCGGTTCAAGCTCGAAGGCGAGATCGGGCAGCGCATAGTGCATCGGGACAACGTAGAACGGTTCGATCAGCGCGACGACTTCGGCGGCTTGCGCAGCTTTCAAACTCAGCCCGCCGCCGACGGGGACGAGCAGCACATTCACCTCACCGATTTCCTCGATGACCGACTGCGCGGGGATGTGGTCGAGATCGCCCAGATGCAGCACAGTCAAACCATCGTAGTCGAACAGGTAGCTGATGTTCGGGCGCGGATCAGGTGAATTGGCATTATGCATGGGGATGCCCATGACGAAAACTCCACCCAGTTCATATTCGCCTGCGCCGCGCAGCACGTAGGGTGTCCCCTTGACGGCTTCGACGAAATTGTGTCCGGGGACATCGTGGCTGATCGTGACCACGTCACCTTTCAATTTAGGAGCAGGAATGCCAATCGCGTCCGCGAACGGATCGGTGATGATGGTGAGCCGACCCCGTTCCGACAGTCGAAAGCAGCTATGCCCGTACCATGTGATTTCCAATGTTTTAGTCCCCCGTTTTTGTTACAACGCTTATACAATTATAGCGCAAAACGGTTGGGAGAGGGATTGGAACATTTGTACGAAACTCTATGGCGAAACGAGGCACTCTCTCCCGTGTGGAGAGTGACGGAAGTAGGTCACGGGACGGTGCGCGAGTCTAAGGGAAAGCTCATTTTGGCGGTAGCGGGTGGTCACGCGGACTACAGCAACGCGCAGATCACCGACTACACTTACGAGCGGTTGGACTTTCACTATCGCCCGCCGCTGCGGTTGACCGTGACCGCGTCGGCGTCGGGGAGCGGCGCGACTCTGCGCGGGACAGCCGGTTTCGGGTTCTGGAATCACCCGTTTTCGCCGGACGCCAAGCGGCTGCCGCATTTGCCGCGTTCGCTGTGGTGGTTCTTCGGGTCTCCGCCGAACGAGATGCGCCTCGCGCAGGATGTACCGGGGTCAGGCTGGAAGGCGGCGACGCTCGACGCGACGCGACCCTCGGCGCTGGCACTCGCGCCGTTTGCGCTCCCCGCCGTTGTGCTGATGCGCATCCCGCCGCTCTACGCTAGACTGTGGGGCGTAATCCAGCGCGGTTTGCGCATCAGCGAGAAGCTGCTCGACCCGGCGCTGCTGGCAGAGCGACACACGTATACGCTCGATTGGCGGTTAGACGGCGCGACCTTCGCCATCGACGGCGTGACGATCCACGAAACGCCATTTGCGCCGCGCGGACGGGTTGGTTTCGTGGCGTGGATCGATAACCAGTACGCCATCGTCACGCCGCAGGGGAAGTTCGGCTTCGGCATCGTCCCCGTCGAGCAGGATCAATGGTTGGCGTTGGAAGAAGTGGTGATCGAATCGCTATGACCGAATGGGAAAATCCATGCGCCGAACCGCTGCCGCCCGAAGCGGAGGAGGCGATCCGCCTGTTCAACACTGGCGAGTTCTACAAGCAGCATGACCTGTTCGAGACGCTGTGGCGGGAAGAAGCGCGCTCGATCCGCGATTTGTATCAAGGGATACTGCAAATCGGCGTGGGCTACTACCAGATCACGCGGGGCAATGTGCGCGGCGCGCTCAAGATGATCGCGCGCGGGCAGCGCTGGCTTGCGCCGCTGCCGGATCAGTGTCGCGGCGTCGATGTGGCGGCGCTGCGCACGGACGCGGCACACGTCGCGGCAGAACTGAAGCGCACCGGCGTGGAGATTGACCGCAGCTTGTTGAAACCTGTGAAACGTGTGCCGTAGGGGCATTGTCTGCACGTCATACCCCTCACCCCTAAATCCCC
>JACSRG010000301.1 GCA_014879865.1 Anaerolinea sp. | reverse complement strand
TTGCGCCCCTCCCGTCCAAGCGAAGCTTGGCATTCGGGGAGGGGTGGGGTCAACAAGCAGTGGCTTAACCGGTATGCATGGGACGGAACTTATACCGTCCATACCGATTGTACTACGACGTGATCGCGTCCGCCTTTATGCGCGCCCGCTGAACTGATCGACCAGCTTGCGATAGCGTTCGCCGGTGGCGGTCAGCACGAAATTGCGGCGGGTGGGTTCAAGCACGCGCAGTTCGACCCACAGGCGTTCACGCGGCAGCGCGGCTTCGATGCGTTCCGCCCATTCGATGATCACCACGCCGCGCCCGTCGAGGATGTCGTCGAGGTCAATCGAGTCGGCGTCGGCGGCGCTCGTCAGACGGTAGCAGTCAAGGTGATATAGGCGCACGCGATCCTGCGGGCGTGAATGGGTATGCACGAGGTTGAACGTCGGGCTGGTGAGCGGTTCTTGCGCACCCCACCCCGCGCCAATCCCCGACGAGAACGCCGTTTTGCCCGCGCCCATGTCGCCGGAAAGACAAACCACATCGCCGGGGAGCAGCAGCGTCCCCAGTTTGACGCCCAAGCGCCGGGTTTGCTCTGCGCTGTGCGTGATGATATCCAGTTCGCCTTCCCGAAGAATCGGCACGCTGATTGCTCCTCTGAATCCCGTTCATTATACCAACCCCGCGCGTTAGGAAACAACAACGGTGTTAGAAGCGTGATTTGTTTTATAGTGGTGTCATGCGCGTCAATAAACGTAGTCATGGATAACTGCGTATGTTTAGCACTTGGAGTTTGCGGCGGCGGCTGACGCTGCTCGTACTGGTCGTCACAACGGCGGTCGTCGCCCTTGTGCTGCTGATCACCATCAACGCAACTGCCAGTTATGTCGGCGACCAGACGAGAATCAGCCTGACGCAGATCAATGCCCGGTCTGCCGACGTGCTGAACAGCGACCTGCACGCGGTCGAAGCGCAAGCCGACACGCTGCTGAGCCTCCTCCGCACGAATTCGGGCGATCTGCTCGGTCGGTTCTGGGAGAGCGCGACCTTCGTCATGCGCCGCGAGGACAGCTTGATCACCCGCGTGGGCGTGCTGCGTCCCTTCCGCGCTGTGAGCTACGCGCTGACGCTCTTCCGCGAACCGACAATGGCGAATAATCCCGCCTCGCTCCAACTGAACGTACTGCCCGACCTGCCCGATGAACTCGCCCCGCTTGCCGAGCTTGGCGACCGCGAAGCGCGCTGGTTTTACAGCCCCGAACCCTATGATTTCGTCGCGCAGCCGAGCCTGATCTATGCGCACTACCGCGCCGATACCGGCTACCTGTGGGTCGAAGTGCCGCTGACCAAACTCCGACCGCGCCTGCAAAGCCTGAGCATGGATGACGTGTTTCACTACGGCGTCGTCTTCGCCGATCAAACGCAGGTCTTGGGCATGGGCGGCGTCGCACTGCCCGCCCGCGTCGATGCGGAAGCCGCCGCGCGTGATCTGCTGACGGCAGCGGCGGAGGAATACGCCTACATGGAGTCCAGCCCGTATCTGAACAACCAGAGCGCCTACGTGATCGAGACGCCGCTGGCGGTGGCAGGCTGGCGCTTGATCGGCGTCGTCACCGAGGAGGAGATCAGCAACCAGTCGGATCAAGAACTGCTGCAAATCGGCTTCATCGTGCTGGTGGGCTTATTCGGGCTGGCATGGCTGGTGGATCGCTTCTCGGAAGATTCCGTCACGCGCCCGGTCAGCGACCTGACGATCACGGCGCAGGAAATCGGGTCGGGCGACATGCGCTATCAGGTTGGCTTTCAGGAACGCGGCGACGAGATCGGCGGGCTGGCGCGCGCGCTGGAAGATATGAAGCTGAATCTCGCGCACTCCTACGAGTCGCTGTCGATGTGGAGCCGCACGCTGGAAAAGCGCGTCGCCGACCGCACGCAGGAATTGCAGATCGCCCAAGCCGAAGCTTTGACGAATGCCGCCGAAATCCGCGCGGTCTACGACGCGTCGCTCTCGGTGGTGAGCGAATACTATCTCAACGTCGTGCTGAACACGCTGATCGAGCGCGTGCGCGATCTGCTGCGCGCGTCTTACTGCGGCGTGTGGCTGCTGACCGCCGATCAACGCAAGCTGGAAATGGTCGCCAACAGCAGCGACGATCAAGGCGTGATCGGGCGCGCGATCAGCACGGACGAAGGGCTGGCGGGCAGCGTGATTGGCAGCCGCGCGCCGATGATCGTGGACGATTACCAGCAGTGGGAAGGACGGCTTGGCTGGCTGTCGCCGGAAATGATGCGCGCGCTCGCCGTGCCGCTGATCTACTCCGGCGAACCCATCGGCGCGGTGATCGCCGGACGCCCGGAGGACGCGCTCGGCTTCAGCCCGGATGAAGCGCGTTTGCTTACGCTGCTGGCGAACCTCGTTTCGCCGGTTGTGCATTCGGCGCAGTTGTACAGCCGATTGGATGCGGCGATGCGCAAGGCGGAAAGCGCCAACGAGGTCAAGACGCGTTTCCTCGCCAGCGTCACGCACGAACTGCGCACGCCGCTCAATTTGATCATCAACAACATGGACTTCATGCGGATCGGCGCGTTCGGAGAGGTCAACGAGGAGCAGAAAGCGCGCCTTGACCAAGCCGTGCGCAGCGCCGAGCATCTGCTCTACCTGATCAACGACCTGCTTGACGTGAGCAAGATCGAAGCCGGGGAGATGCAGCTTCACTTCAACCCCGCCGATCTGCGCCCGTTGATCGAGGATGCGCTCGACGCGATGCTGGCGCAGATGAGCAGCAAGCCGAAGGTGGCGCTCGAAGTCGAAATCCCCGACGACCTGCCGGAAGTGACGATGGACGCGCGGCGTATCCGCCAAGTGCTGCTCAATCTGTTGAGCAACGCGGTCAAGTTCACCCACGCGGGCGAAGTCCGGCTCAAGGTGTGGACGGAGGACGACCGGGTCTACATGAGCGTCAAAGATACCGGCATGGGCATCCCCGCCGCCGAACTCGGTCAAATCTTCGAGGCGTTCCGGCGCAGCAAGCGCGCCAAAGAAGCGGGCATCGAAGGGACGGGCTTGGGCTTGCCGATCTCACGCCATCTGGTCGAGGCACATGGCGGCACGATGACCGTCGAGTCGGAGGTTGGCAAGGGCAGCACCTTCACGGTGATGCTGCCGCTGGTCGCCGCGCCGCCGCCCACGCCGACTCTCACTGCCACGCTTCAGCGGCAGCCAACAGGGTAACGCCTAAAAATTCCCGATTCATTCTGCTACAATAGGGAGCGGTTTAGACGGGACGTAATATCGCTATGCGTTTGACAGTGATTCTGCTGGTCGCCCTGCTCGCCGCTGGCGCGGTCACGGCACAGGAAACGGTCAGCATTTTGGGAACCATTTACGGGACGACGAATGTGCGTTCGGGTCCCGATCCGCGTTTTGAAATCGTCGGGCAGCTTGACGCCGACGATCTGGTGATCATCGACGGGCGCGAAAGCGCCGCGACACGCTGGCTGCACATCACTTTCGAAGATAATCTGAATGGCTGGATTCCATCGTTTATGGTGGTAGGCATCGGCGATGTCTCGACGCTGCCGATCCTGCAAACTGTCTACGAAGGCGGCGCAGAGGTGACGGTGAGCGCTTACGGGCGCGTCAACGTGCGCACCGCGCCGGGAATCGATTCGGAGGTTGTCGGGCAGTTGGACGTGGGCGACGAAGCGCAAGCCGTCGCCCGCAGCAACGCGCAAAGTGATTGGCTGCTGATCCAGTTGGCAGTCGAGGAGGAAGGCTGGGTCGCCTACTTCACGGTGACGGTGACGGGCGATCCGTCCACACTGCCGATCCTCGTGCCGGACAGCAGCGGCGCGGGCTTGATCCCGCCGTCGGCACTGATCTACACGCTGTTCAATGCGCGCCTGCACACCGAGCCGAATCTGACATCGCCGCTGGTGGCGATTGTGCCCTTCAGCAGCGAGGTCACGCCGATTGCGCGTACCGAGCGCGGTGATTGGCTGTATGTCGGCTATCAGGGCATGGAAGGCTGGGGCGCGGCGCGGTTGTTCGAGATCGACGCCGAGGCGGTCACCGCGCTGCCCGTGTCTATCGCGCCGGAATCGACACAAGTACGTTAAAGGATTGAACCACAGAGAACACAGAGAACACAGAGAAAGATGCCCTAATCCTCTGTGTTCTCCGTGTTCTCTGTGGTTAACTGCTTTTTAATAACGTGGGAGGGGCTGTATGCGGTTTGACGCGATTCTCATCGGGGCGGGGCAAGCGAACCCGCCGCTGGCGCGCTTCCTCGTCGGGCGCGGACTGAACGTCGCGCTGATCGAGGAAAATCACCTCGGCGGATCGTGCGTGAATTACGGCTGCACGCCGAGTAAGACGCTGGTCGAAAGCGCGCACGCCATTCACACCGCGCGGCGCGGTGACGAATACGGCTTCAGCGCTGGCGACGTGCAGGTCGATTTCACCCGCGTTATGAGACGCGCCAACGACGCAGCGCAGGCATCGCGCAGTTCGATGGACAAGCGCTACAGCAGTCTCGAAGGGCTGACGCTGATTCGCGCACACGCCGAATTCGAAGCGCCGAAGCGCGTCCGCGCCGGGGATCAGGTCTTGGAATCGGAGCGCATCTATATCGATGTGGGCGCGCGTCCGAACATCCCCGACATCCCCGGTTTGAGCGACATCCCTTACCTGACGCATATCAGCCTGCTGGAATTGACCGAACTGCCGCGCCATTTGATCGTCATGGGCGGCGGTTACATCGGCATCGAGTACGCGCAGGTCTTCCGGCGTTTGGGCAGCGAGGTCACGGTGATCCAGTCCGGCGGACAGATTTTGAGCCGGGAAGACAAGGACATCGCCAGAGCGATCCAGCGGGCGCTGGAAGCCGAGGGCGTGCGCGTTCTGCTCAACGCGAAGGTGTCGCGGTTCGAGCAGCGCAGCGGCGCGGACGTGGTCGCGCGCGTCAACGGACACGGCGAGATCGTCGGGTCGCACCTGTTGAGCGTGACGGGCGTCAAGCCGAACACGGATCGGCTCGGCGTCGAGCGGGCGGGCTTGCAGTTGGACGAAAAAGGTTACCTACAGGTCGATGAGTTTCTGGAAACCAACATTCCCGGCGTGTACGCGCTTGGCGATGTCAACGGGCGCGGCGCGTTCACGCACACGTCCTATCAGGAATACCAGATCATCGCGGCGAATTTCGACAAACCGGAACGCAAAGTGTCGGAGCGCATCCCGGCGTACAACGTCTACACCGATCCGCCGCTTGGGCGCGCGGGCATGAGCGAACACGAAGTCAAGGCGAGCGGCAGGCGGGCGCTCAAGGCGACGCTCAAGCTGGCGAGCATTCAGCGCGCGCGGGAAGCGGGTCAAACCGAAGGCGTGATGAAGATTTTGATCGACGCGGAGACCGAGCGCATCCTCGGCGCGGCGTTCCTCGGCTTGCACGGCGACGAGGTGATCCACACGATCATCACGGCGATGGCGGCGGATATGCCGTACACGCTGCTGCGCGATACGATGTTCATTCACCCGACCGTCAGCGAGTACATCCCGACCATGCTCGAATCGCTGGAAGAAATCTAAAGCGAAAAATGAACCACAGAGAACACAGAGATCACAGAGAAAGGATTCAAGTGTCTTCTCTGTGTTCTCCGTGTTCTCTGTGGTTCAAATCTTTAGTTTTTGTCTCTGGTCATGAAAAACAGGGCGCGCTTTGCACCGGGCAGCGTGTAATCGAAGCCGCACGACTGGAAGAAGCCATCCGCCGAGGTGATCGCCATGACTTCGAGGATGCCGCGTTCGTGGGCGCGCGCCACACACGCCGCGACCAGCCTGCTCCCGATGCCTTTGCCCTGCGCCGAACGCGAGACCGCCAGCGAACGAATCTCCGCCAGCTTGGGCGAGTAAATCTCCAACACGACGCAGCCGATCACAATGCCGTCTTCCTCTGCCACGAGGAAGCTCGGCAGCAGTTCGTCCACTTCATCCATCGTCCGCGCCAAGACCGTCCCTTCTTCCACGAACGGCTTGATCAGGTCGATGATCATGGGGGTGTCGTCGGCGCGGGCTGCGCGCACACTTACAAGTTCTTTCGTCGCCATACAAATATGTTCCCAATGCGGGAGTCCAGCACATAATTATACATGAGCCAGTCGTTGAGTTCAGGGTACTGCTGCAGCAGGGTGTTCGAGTCGTCTTCGCTGCCCGTGACCCAAGGCATGTAATCGACCTGCGCCACCAGTACATACGGGGGGACGGCTGCCCAGAGGAGGTCGGCGGTTTGTTCGCGCCATTCCGGTGGATACCAGTCCGCGACCAGCGGAAACTGGAAGATGAAGCGCGTCGCGGGTTTGAGCTGGCTCAGGTAGTAGATTTCGGGACGGAAACCCCAGATAAACAGCGAGTCGCCGGGGACGACGCGCTCACGCAGCAGATCGGCGACCCGCTGCGACTCCGCCGCGTTGAATTCCCCCGCGATGAAATTGGTGTAATAGCCGATCTGCCCCTCGTTCCCGAACACGTAGGAGATCGCCCGCGCATTGATCACGAACGCCATGATGAAGAGGAGCGCGGCGAGGAGAAGACGCGAAAGAAGGACTGAGGTTCGAGGACTGAAGACTGAGAAAAAACTCAGTCCTTTACCCTCAGTCCTCAGTCCTGTCGTCACGCCGAGCGCGCCGAGCAGCGCCAACGGTGGCAGCAAGGGCAGCCAGTGATAATCATAGCCTTTCGCCTGCATCAGCATGATCACCAGCCCGGTGAACAGCCACCCGGCGATCACCCACCAGCGGCGGCGCGGCTGGCGGCGCGGGTCGCGCGCGATGACCGCCAAGCCGATCAATGCGAGGAGGGCGAGCAGTCCCCAATGTGACCAGCGGTAGCCGAGCGCGACTTGCAGCGCGGCGAACAGGTCGGCGAAATTGGCGGTCAGCGCCGTGTAGCTGGCAGTCAGACGCGCGCTTTCGATCAGAGCATCCCACGCGCCGATCTGCATCAACATGACGATGCCCCCGACAAGGCTTAACAGTCCCCCTGCGATAAAGCCGCCTATATCCCAAAAAAGACCCGGTTTATCCCCAGTTTCGCGGAAGGAGAGGTAAAGCGCCGCCGCCGGAAGCGCGATCAGCGCGAAGTGATACTTGAACCAGAACGCCCACCCGACCAGCAGCCCGGCGATCAGCGCCCACAGCCAACCGCGCCGATTCCCGCCGGACGAAGCAGCGCGCAGAGCGCACCACAGTGCCAGCGTCATCGGCAGCAGCGCGATCCCGTCGTTTTGCGTGAGCGTCCAGAACGTTTCGGTGAAGTAAAACACGCCGAACAGCGCGACCGTCCACAATCCGACGCGCCGATCCCCTAAGCGCGATCCGAGCGCGTAGAGCGCCAGCGCGATCACCGGGAAGATGATCAGGTCGATGGCGCGCAGGGCGGGTGCGGTTTGCCCGAAGAGGGTCATCGCCGCCGCATAGACGTAAAACACGGCGGGCGGTTTGGGATTCCACAGATCGACGTAGGGGATTTTGCCGTCGAGCAGCCCGCGCCCGAGGGTGGCAAACTCGCCTTGATCGCGTCCGAGCGGATAGGTGAGCGTCCCGGCGGCGATCAGCAGGATCACGGCGATCAGGATCAGCACGGCGGTGTGCGGGCGCAGTCTTGCCGCTAGTCGAGCAGGCTGTCTAAAACCCATCAAACCTCACCCCAAGAACCTAACGGTTCTTTGCCCCTCTCCACGTGGAGAGGGGCGGTTGAGCCGACGCGCAGCGGCGCGAAACGGGGTGCGGTTGCCCACACACATTACAGCCATCCGACCGCCCGCGCCGCGAGGAAGGCAATCCCCAACGAGAGGATCAGCAGGATGATCGCCAGCATTCGCCCGCTGTCCTGCGCCGCGTTGATCTCCTTCTCTTCGATGGTGACTGCGCCGAGCAGATCGACGTAGAAATCCACGTTGACGCGCCCGCGCGTGACCCGCGCCATGTAATCGTGTCCGGTGACGAGCAGCCAACCGCTGTCTTCGTCCTGCCAGTCCGCGCCGAGGCGCTGACGCATGGCGGCATCGAGGATGGCGCGCGCTTGGTCGGGGGGAAGCGGGTCAATCTCGCGCATGGTCAGTTGGTGATCGCATATTCGAACGAGAACGGACCGATCAAGCCGCTGGCGTCTTTGGCGGCGACCGCCACCGCGACGAAGCGCGGCTGCGCGAAGCCATCCCACGTCACCTGATTATCGGTCACTTCAAAGGATGGGTCGTAGATCAGCGAACCGGGCGGGCGCAGCGCGACCACGTAGCCGGTCGCGCCCGGCACGCGCTCCCAGACGAGCGTGCGCTGACCATTGCCCGCGTCGCGGAGCTGCACGCTGCGCGGCGGGCGCAGCCCATCCGCCAGCGCCGTGCTGATCGCGAGGACGGTCTGCGTGGCGCGCATCAGGTACGTGATCTGAATATCTTCGAGGTTGTCGCGCTCCGTATGGTGGCGATCCGTTTCTTCCAGCATCTCGACGAAGCGCACCGAGGCGAAACCCGCCTCGCTGAACGACATGTGATCGCCGTAGCGCTCCGGTCGGTCAACGCCGGGCTGAAGTTCGATGGTCATTTCGGGGAAGTGGCGGCTGCCGAGCAGGTTGATCGTGCGGGCGAGGTGGCGTGACGCCGATTCGTTCGGATCGGCGGAGTACAGGCGGATGGTGTCGTCGTTGATCGCCCCGATGGCGCTGGTGCTGCTGCCGATGATGTCCATGTTGATCATCGCGTCGATCTGGATGTTGTTGACGCGCAGATAATCATTGACGAACGAAATGCTGCCCTTACGCTGAATTTCTTCGGCGGAAAACGCTACGAACATGACCGTCGAGCGGTGCGGACGCTGGCTCATGATGCGGGCGATCTCCATGAGCGCCGCCATGCCGGTCGCATCGTCGTTCGCGCCGGGGGCGTTGGCATTCGGGTTCTCGAAATCGCGCGAAATACTGTCGTAGTGCGCGCCGAGCAGCAGGATGCCCGCCCCGGTCTCCGTGCCTTGCAGCACGCCGATGATATTGCGCCCGACGGTCTGCACACCGGCAAACTCGATGGTGAATTCCTGCGGTTGGAGCACGGTGAAGCTGTTCTGATACGACTGATCGCGGATCAGGTTGAACTGGTTGAGGACGTAGTTATACGCCGCGCCGATCCCTTCGTTGGGCGTCGTCCACGACGAGAGAACGTGCCGCGTCCGCATCCCGACCAGCGCATCGACGTGCTGAATCAGGCGATCCGGCTCGACCTGATTGATCACGTTGATCAGCGTGGTGTCGGGGCGGGGTTCGTTCGCCGGGATATTGGTCGCCTGCTCCGGGAATTCATCCGGCGCGAGAGTCGCAAAGCCGATGGTCGCGGGCGGCGTGGCGGTCGCGCGCGGCATCAGACTGGGCGGCGGCGCGTTGTCGGTCAGGTTACACGCCAGTGCGGCGATTAGCAGCGCACCGGCGCAGAGCAGAATGGGCGTGAGTGATTGTCGTCTCATAACGCCGCGATTTTACCACAGGAAATCGCGGCGTCAGCGTAACGGTGGGTAAACGTTAACGCGCGATCAACGACCAGTAGCCCTGCTCCATGCCGGGGATGAGTGTCACGGCGAAGACATCCGCTTCCGGCGCGAGGATGTAGGTCGTGTACGAGGTGCGTCCGGCATACTGGCGCGCCGAGTCGTAGGCGGCTTCCTGCCCCGTCGCCCAACCGAGTTCAATCCCTGCCTCGTTAAGCCGTCGCCAGATTTGCCCGAAGCCGCGTATCGGCGTAAACAAGCCTTCCGGCGCGCCTTCTCCCGGTTCGCTCATGCCCTCGCGGAAAATGTCCTCGTAGACCCGCACGCGCCCGTCGCCGGTCAGCACGTAGATTTCGAGCGTGTCCGAAAACCAGATCATCGCGCCGTGTTCAAACGGCTGGTAGACGGCGGTCACGGCGATGGGCGGATCGGTGGGACACAGGCGGCTTTCCACCGCGCCGATCCACGACTGCGCGCAGGTGATGGTGAAGGTCACGTCTTGCGTTTCGGCGGCATCCCCGTTCCAGACTTCGAGGCGGTAGGTGTAGTCGCCTGCATACGGGAACGGCGCGATTTCCAGCGTTCCGGCAGGCGGCAGTTCGACGGCGTTACGCGGGCGGACACACGCCGACTCAGCGCCGTTGGCGCACGGGTAGAGATAGATCGCTTCGCCAACTGCCAGCCATGTGACAGTGACGCCGCTTTGATTATCGCGCGCGTCAGCGGTCAGCGACGTTATGCCGAGTGGCGTATCTGCTGGCACGTCCGTCGCTTCGGGCTGCAAGAACACCGACGCGGGCAGCCAGATCACCGCGCCGGGGGGCAGCACATAGGGATCGTCAAGGCAGTTGAGCGCGGCGATCTGCGCGGTGGTGAAGTTGTCCACGCCTGCCAGCAGCAGATCGAGCCGATCCCCCGTGCGCACAATGTAAGGTAAAAATCCGCGCGAAGTCGGCGCGGCGCACGATGCCAAGCGCGCGTCATTCGGGTCGAGGATGACCGGCACGAGTTCGTCGGGCGGCGTGCCTTCCGGCACGGCGGCGGTCGGGGTAAGCGGCTGCACGGGCGGGATTCCGGGCGTGGTCGGCGTGGAGATGGGCGGCACGGTCGAGTCGAGAGTTGTCGGGGTCGGCGGCTGCGTGACGACCGGGACGGCGGGCGTCACTTGCTGCGCGGCGGTTGGCACGACAGCGGCGGCGATCAACACCGCGCCCATGAACAGCATTCGAGCTTTCATACGAGTCCTCTCCTTAATGATCCGCGTAAGTTTAGCGCATGGCGGCAAACTTTGCTCGGCTGGATTCTTGGCAGCATTGCCGCGTTAGCGTATGATTCGCGCGACGAGAATGGATTGACCAATGGCAGATCGACCTGATCCTGATGCGCTGCTGGCATACGTCCAGCGCGAGGACTCCCGCGCCCGACGCGGCAAGCTGAAAATCTATCTGGGGATGGTGGCGGGTGTCGGCAAGACCTTCGCCATGCTGGACGGCGCACGGCAGGCGAAAGCCGAGGACGGGATCGACGTGGTGGTTGGCTACGTCGAGACGCACGGACGCGCCGAAACCGGGGCACTGCTCGAAGGGATGGAGATCATCCCGCGCCGCACGCTGGAATATCGCGGCGTCATGTTTGAAGAAATGGACATCGACGCGATTCTGGCGCGCAAGCCCGCGCTCGTGCTGGTCGATGAACTGGCGCACACCAATGTGCCGGGGTCGCGCCACCTCAAGCGCTATCAGGATGTGCTCGAACTGATCGACGCGGGGATCGACGTGTGGACGACGGTCAACGTGCAGCACTTCGACAGCCGCGCCGATACCGTGCAGGCGATCACCGGGATCACCGTGCAGGAGCGCGTGCCGGATTCGATCCTCGAACTGGCGGACAAGGTCGAACTGATCGACCTGTCGCCCGAAGACCTGCGCGAACGCCTGTATGAAGGCAAGGTCTATACGGCGGAGCGCGTCGAAACGGCGGCGAATAACTTCTTCCGCATCGGCAACCTGACCGCGCTGCGCGAAATGGCGCTCCGCCTGACCGCCGAACGGGTCGATCACCAGCTTCAGGACTACCGCGAGATCAAACGCATCACCACGCCGTGGAAGTCCGCCGAGCGGCTGATGGTCGCCGTCAGCCCCAGCCCGCTGTCCGAACGGCTGATCCGCTGGACGCGGCGCATGGCATACAACCTCGAAGCGCCATGGATCGCCGTCCACGTCGATTCGGCAAAGCCGCTCTCGCCCGAAAACAAGGAGCGCTTGGCGCGCAATCTCAAGCTCGCCAGCGACCTCGGCGCGGAAGTGATCACGACGGTCGGCAGCGACATCATCGACGCACTGATCCGCGTGGCGCAGCAGCGCAACGTGTCGCAGATCGTCGTCGGCAAGCCCGCGCACAGCCGCATACAGGATATTTTGCGCGGCGGCACGATTGTCAACCGCTTGATCGGCAAGAGCGGCGACATCGACGTGTATGTCGTCACCGGGGATGAGCCGGAGAGCGTCGAAACCCGCCCGTTGATCCCGCCCATCAAGCGCCATTCGTCGCTGCGGCAGTACGTTTACGCGGCACTGGTGATCGCGCTGGTCACGCTGCTCAGCCTGCCCATCGAGCCGTTCCTCGGCTATCAAGCCATCGGCTTGATCGAGTTGTTCGCCGTGCTGGTGATCGCCGCGTATCTGGGGCGCGGTCCCGCCGTCCTCGCGGCGACGGTCAGCGCGCTGACGTGGGACATCCTGTTCATCCCGCCCGTGTACACCTTCCAAGTCGTCAACCTCGAAGATTATTTCGTGCTCGGCTTGTATTTCGTCATCGCACTGTTCGCGGGCAACCTGACGGCGCGGCTGCGTCAGCAGGAAATGCAGGCGCGCGCGCTGGCGGAACGCACGCTGGCGCTGTACCGGCTGGCGCGGCAGACTTCGACGGCGGTCAACATGGACGACATCCTGCGCAGCGCGGTGGATGAGATCGGGCGGGTGTTCAATGCCGAAGTCGCCATCTTCCTGAGCGTCAACGGTCTGCTGGCGCTGGAGGCGCACGGATGCAGCACGCTGCATATCACCGAAAAGGATTTCAGCATCGCCAAGTGGGCGTTCGACAACGGCAAGCCCGCCGGACGCTACACCGATACGCTGCCGCTGGCGAACGCAACCTATCTGCCGCTGCTCACGCCGAGCGGGACGGTCGGCGCGCTCGGCATCAGGACGCGGGACGATTCGCGCCTGACCCGTGATGCCGAAAATCAGCTTGATACGTTCGCGCGCCAGATCGCGCTGGTCATCGAACGCGAGATGCTCGACGAAGCCGCCGAGAAAGCCGCCATGCTTCAAGCATCCGAGCAGTTCGCCACATCGCTGCTCAATTCGATCTCGCACGAGTTCCGCACGCCCATCGCGGCGATCACGGGGGCGTCGTCCAGCCTGCTCGACCCGAAACTACCCGACGACGCGAAAGGCGCACTGGTCGAGGACATCGAAGAGGCGGCGGATCGGCTCAACTGGTTGGTGGGCAATCTGCTCGACATGACGCGTCTCGAATCGGGGCGCGTGCAGCCCAAGCTCGAATGGTGTGACGTGAGCGACCTGATCGGGTCGGCGGTGCGCTTCATGGGCAAGCGGGTGCGAGGTCGCCCGATCAAGATCGCCATCGCGCCTAATCTGCCCCTTGTGCAGATGGATTTCGGCTTGATGGAGCAGGTGATCGCCAACCTGCTGCATAATGCGGTGAGCTACACGCCGCCGGAAACCCCCATCGAGATCAGCGCGGCGGTGGAAGACGAATCGCTGTGTCTGCGCGTGGCGGATCACGGCGAGGGGATTGCCGCCGAAGCATTGGAGCGGATTTTCGACAAGTTCTATCGTTCGCCGGGAGTCGCCAGCGGCGGGACGGGCTTGGGACTGTCGATTGCCAAAGGCTTCGTCGAGGCACACGGCGGCATGATTCAAGTTGCCAACCGCGCGGGCGGTGGGGCAGAATTTACCATCCGGCTGCCGATGACGCCGCCGCCACCAGTACAGGAGTCAACGTTATGACCGGAGGCGCAGTCACGCTCATCGTCGATGACGAGACACAAATCCGCCGCTTTTTGCGCATCAGCTTGGAAGCGAACGGCTATACCGTGCGCGAAGTCTCACGCGGGAGCGAAGCACTTTCCGAGGCGGCGCTGCTGCGCCCTGACCTGATCATCCTCGACCTCGGTTTGCCCGACATGGACGGCTTGGATGTGCTGCGCCGTCTGCGCGAATGGACGAAAACGCCAATTGTCGTACTGTCGGTCAAGGGCGAAGACCGCGACAAGATCGCCGCGCTGGATGCGGGCGCGGATGATTACGTCACCAAGCCGTTCAGCATGCAGGAACTGCTGGCGCGCCTGCGCGTCGCCATGCGCCACGCGCACCCCGAATCGGAAACGTCGTCCTTCCAGACGGGCGATGTGCTGGTGGATTTTAACCGCCGCGTGGTGACGAAAGGCGGCGAACCGGTCAAGCTGACGCCGACCGAGTACGCGCTGCTGCGGCTGATGATCCAGAACGTCGGCAAAGTCCTGACGCATAAGCAGATTTTGCGCGAAGTGTGGGGCAAGGAATACGAGGACGAGATTCACTACCTGCGGGTGTACATCACGCAGCTCCGGCACAAGCTCGAAGACGACGCCACGCGCCCCGAACTGATCATCACCGAGCCGGGAGTCGGCTATCGCTTGGTCGCCAAGACGTGAAGTCAGTTGCCATTTCTATGGTTTACCCTATACTATGATAATTCTTAGGATATTTGTTATTTTTCCCTACAAGGATGAACCGCGATGGCAGTTGAGGTCGATTGGGGAGTTGAGAACCGGATTCTGTATACCAGAGGCAGCGGAAACGTCACTGTCGCAGAGTTCAAAGCGGCGATGAGCAAAGGCTTGGGGCTGCTGGAAACCGCTCCGGTCAACGTGCATGATGTGTTCGATTTTCTCGAAGTCGAGCAGCACCCGTCACTGCCCCAGCTCTTGGAGTTCCGCTCGTTTTTCTCGCATCCCAAGCTCGGTTGGATGATCATCGTTTCCCAGAACAAGACGATTACCTTCTTTTCCGCCTTGATCGCCGGGATCAACAACAACCGTTTGCGCGCGTTCACGTCTCTCGCCGAGGCGCTGGAGTTTCTTGCCAGCCGGGATGAAACGCTGCCGAATCCGCTGACGCCGCAAACGCTGCTGACCTATACGGAATAGCAGCGCTAGGCGCGGACGATCTCCCCGAAGGCAAGATCGTGCCCGTCGAGGTCGCGCACGCCGAATTCTTTGACGCCGTAGGGCTTCACCGCGATCTCGTAGTCGATGATCGCGCCGTTCGCCACAAACTCCGCATAAAGTGCTTCGGCGTCGTCCACCCAGAAGTACATATTCCATGTCCCGCGCACGATCTGCCAGTAGGGTTTGATTGCGTCTGCGTGGGCGAGTGCCAGCATCACCGCGAAATTGTCGCGCCGCGCGATGCAGAAATTCGGCGGGTCGTTGTAGAGGGTGTAGTCCTTGAAACCGAGTTTGTCCGCGTAGTAAGCGGCGGCGCGGTGAATGTCGCTCACCAGCACGACGGGGGCACTGCCGGTCAATGTTGCCATAGGATTCCTCATGCGTGACAGTCGTAAGCGGGACGGCAAAAGTGCCGTCCCTACATGCGACGTTCGGTTGTTTACCGCCGCCGACCAATGCCAAGAAGCTGACCGATGAACAGGAGGACTATCGCGCCGACGATGGCGATGACGAGGTTGATGAGGACGCGCTCGATGCCTGTTTCCGCTGCTGTCGGGGCGAGTCCGAGCAGCCCGGCAATGAATCCGCCAATGGTCGCGCCGACCAAGCCGAGGATCACGTCGAGCAGGAACGGCGAGTCCTTCCGCCCCAAGAGCTGACGCGCCACCGCACCAGCAACCGCGCCGATGATGATCCAGCCGATGCACAGGATCGGGTTCAGGGTTAACCACTCGAAGTTCATGACCAACCTTTCTAAGTGTGAGCAAACGCCAATACCTGCTTCTAGTATTGGCAAAGTTCGTCATGCGCGCAACTGCTTTACGCGATGAGCGCAGCGGCTTGAGCGAGCAGTTGATCGCGGTATTCGACACGCGCGATCCACGCAGGCGACCATGCGCCGATGCCGTGATATGCCCCGGCGAATGCACCCGTGATCGCGGCAATCGAGTCGGAGTCGCCGCTGGTCAGCGCGGCACGGCGCAAGGCGGCTGTTGGATCGTCGGGGTAGAGCAGGAAGCAGAACAAGGCGGTCGCGAAGGCTTCCTCGGCGATCCAGCCCGCGCCCGTTTGCAAACACGGATCGGTCACGCGATCTTGGCGCACCACTGCCGCCTGAACGCGATCCAGCGCGCGCAGACATTCATCCCACCCGTATGCACAGTAACCTTCAGGGGTGGACGAGATATAGGCGCGTTCCCACAGTCCACCCAAGCAATCGCCATAGTAGACCTCGCGCTGGCGCAGCGCATAGGCGCGCGTTCGCTGGAGCAGATCGCTGCTGCCTGCGGCTAACTCCGCGATGACGAACGCGGTCAGGTCGGATGCGGCTAACGCGGTGGGATGACCATGCGTGATTGCCGCTTGCAGTTGGGCAAGCGCGGCGCGGGTAGGGGCATCGACATTCAGCAGCGCGACGGGCATCACGCGCATGTTCGCGCCGCAGCCTTTGGAACTGACGCGTGTAGCATCACGCCATGTGTTCCCCTGTTCGAGGGCTTCGCACGCCGTGATGCAGGTCATGCCGGGGGCGCGGTCGTTTTCCGGGTCATTCAGCCAGTCAATGAACGCGCGCACGAGTTCACGGCTGACTGACTCCGGCGTGTAGGGTCGCCCTGCCGCAATCAACGCCCTGCCGACTGCCAGCGCCATTTGCGTATCGTCGGTGACGCGGGCGGGGTCGCCGATGGGCGCTTGAATCCCGTGCGGTGGAAAGGTGCTGAGAATCTCGTCGATGGACAGGAATTCGGTCGGCGCGCCGAGCGCGTCGCCGAGTGCCATCCCGATCAAACAGCCTTGCGCGTGGGTGATGTCCATCGTTAGCTCACCAATCGTTCCCAGTCTTCCATCGCAGCGTGCTGCCTAATGCGAGGAAAAATGCTCTAAGAGATCGATTAAGTCTTGTTCAAAGCGTTGAAATGCCGAAAGCTGACGTAGTGGTGCATAATCGGTGATGTGATCGGTGAGGCGATGTGCGTGTCTGGCAGGGCTGAATTCGTCGAGTTTGCGCCCGCGTTTCTCGCTCGCTTCTTTGAGCAGGGCATGAAGCACCGATTTGGGATCAGCTAAGCTTTCAACTTGTTTGAGGGAAGGAAGGTTCAGGCGAACTTTGCCGTTCGGGTTGCCTGCTGCGCCGCGAATTGCCTGCTCATCGAACAAGAACCAAGCCTCCTGCATTCGCACCGGAATCACACAGGTCATCGGGGGAATACCGGAGATCTGCGTTTGGGCTTTTGAAAAAGCAACCGCAATTTCTTGCTTCCGTTCCGCATAGGTTTGATTTTCAGCATCTCTGTGGATGAACAGGATTCGACAGGGATAGAGTTCGAGGCTGCGAACGATCTTCTCAATCAGTGTTTTGGGCGGATGAGGGAGTTCTCGTAATTCCGCCCAAATGGTCGGTTCAAAGTGGGTTTCTCGACTGTGCTGTGCAAGCAACCAGTCAACAATGGGCAGCAGAACACGATCTGAACTGCCGTCCGAAACTAAGGTACAACGCAGTCGTTCACTCAAAATCGACCTCGAACTCAAGTGGTTGCAGCAACCGTTGAATGTCGTCCCGATCTATGAGCCGCTGCAAAGCCTTGCTTTCGTAATGGGCAAATGGAACCGGATTGACATAGGGAAGCAGATCGCCTTTGGCGACCATTCGTGAGCGATCTTCAGTGGTGCGCCATGTATCCGGCAAGTTGCTGAATTGAACGGTCTTGAACCGACCTTGAGCGGAGGTGTTGTTTTCAACCAATTCTGCAAATAACAGGTTATCAGCCGGCATCTGTTGAACAACCAGCGGTGAGTGCGTGTTGACGATGACTTGGCGCAACGGATTATCTTGATCGACAGGTAACTGCACATCGACTGCGATTCGTTGTAGGAGTTCGACAACAACAGGGATTCGACGCGGATGCAGTCCATTTTCCGGTTCTTCAATACAGAGGACACCGCTGGTATCAGGATCAAGACTCATGGCAGCGAAAGCCAGAAAACGGAGTGTGCCATCCGAGAGGGAAGTTGCTGGCAACCACGTCCCGTCTTTGTTCATGACCAGTAACGTGATGAGTCCTCGTTTTTCATCTCGATCTACTGTTACTGCACGAACGTCAGGCAGCAATTCCGCGAGTTCAATAACCAGTTCGGGAAAAACCCGATTTTCACCTGCTTGCTGCTGTAGACGATACAACGTCGCCGGAAGGTGCGTACCTTCACTATCTAGACGTGCATTAACTTCATAGACATTATCGGGCTGGCGCAGCGCGGAGAGTTCCAGCCCCAATGTCCACCACGAACGCATTTCTTGACGAGCAAGCACCGCAGTCGGTGCAGTTGCCGCGTTTGCTACAGATAGCACTGTTCGTGGCAGCACATGAGCCGCGAGAGGTTGAGGTCGCCTGCCGGATACGCCATCAAGATGTAGATATACCACGCGCTCTCCGGTGGTCTCGTCGATTTCCGTGTGGATATAGGGATTTCGCCGTCGGCTCAACACGCTGATGGAATCTACCCATTTTCGCTGATGCGGAAAGCGCAAGCTATCTCGGTTGAGGGGTTCCAACCGTTCTTCCAGAACTTCCAGCGGTAAAGTGCCATCAGGTGTATATGCGAGTCGCAGTTTATAGCGCAACAGGGTCGAGGTGGCACTGGCGGGTTGTCCCAAGTCATCCCTGCCAATTGAGGGGATCAGCATCTCGGCTTCAAACGACATCTCTTGAGTAATCATGCTGCCGACGCGGTGGAACAAATTGCGAAAGCCTCCTCTGACTGATTCGGCGGCATCAACTAAAGGGCGATCCGCCAGTGCGCTTAGGAACCGGATCGCATCGAACAGATTCGACTTGCCGACGCCGTTTGCCCCGGCAATGCACGTAAACGGACCAAAACGCACATCGACATCGACCAGATTCTTGAATCCTGATACTTTCAAGCGCGTTAACATCGCATGACCTCGCTGTTTACCCTAGCTTGATTGTACAGCGATCAGACGTTAGCTCACCAGTCGTTCCCAGTCTTCCATCGCGGCGTGCAGATCGGCTTCTGCCTGCGTGTATGCCCTGCCCAGTTCCGCGACGCGCCCCGCGTCGCCATTCGCGCTGGCGCTGCCGATTTCCTCGGTGATGTCGTCCAAGCGCGCTTCCAGTTCGGGAATGAGCGCTTCCAGTTCCTCGATCCGCTTCTGAAGCTGGTACGGGTTCAGCCCGAACTTCTTCTCGCCCGCCTTGATCCCGTTGACCGTTGGCTTAGCAGCGGCGCGCGCCGATTCGGCTTTGGCGGCTTCTGCCAAGCGCGCCTTTTCGCGCGCGGCGAGGTATTCGGCATAGCTGCCTTCGAACACATCGAGCTTACCGGGGGTGAGCGTCCAGATTTGCGTCGCCAGCGCGTCGATCAGGTAGCGGTCATGGCTGACGAGCAGAATCGTCCCGCTGAAGTCCGCCAGCACGTTTTGCAAAATTTCCTGACTGGCGATGTCAAGGTGATTGGTCGGCTCGTCCAGCAGCAGGAAGTTCGCGCCCGCCAGCGCC
>JACSRG010000720.1 GCA_014879865.1 Anaerolinea sp. | reverse complement strand
GCCTTCGGGAGACGGTAAGCGCACACGTAGCCTGAGAAGCTCCCCGCTTTAGCGGGGAGAGTGGTCACCCCTATTCGCGTGTACTTAAACCGGCAGCGTCAAACTCTCCAGATCGCGCGGGTAATAGGTCAGCACTTCGACGCCATCCGCCGTGATCAGCACCGTGTCGGAATGCCGGAAACCGCCGATCCCCGGCGCGTACAACCCCGGTTCGACCGTGAAGACCATCCCCGGTTGCAGTTCGGTCAGGTCGCCCACATCCAAGAACGGCGCTTCGTGATAGCGCAGCCCGATGGCGTGCCCGACGTGATGCTTCCAGAACTGCATCAGGTCGTGATGCTCGTAGTAGGCGCGCACTTCCTTGTCGATCTCGGCGCACGGCTTGCCCGGTTCGAGCGCGTTGATCGCCAGCGTTTGCAGCGCCAGCATGTGTTCGAACAGGAACTTTTGCTGATCGGTTGCCCTGCCGATGACCATCGTGCGTTCGAGTTCGGAATGGTAGCCCCAGACGGGCGCGGCAGCCCCGGTCACCAGCACATCACCTGCCTGAAACGTCAGGTTGTTCGCCAGCGCGTGCGGGATCGCCGCGTTGCGCCCGATCTGCCCGCGATAGCCCGCAATCGCGCCGCCGTAGTACGGGCTTTGACCCCGATAGATCGGTCCAATCGTGTCGAGCATGACGCGCGTCGCCTCGTCGCTCGCCCGCTGGCTGACCTCGGTCTCGGTCAAGCCGACTTTCGTGCAGCGCTGCAAGAGCGTATGCGCGAGGTTCGCCCACACGCACGCCTCACGCAGCAGGCGAATTTCCGCCGCCGACTTGATCATCAACGCATCTTCGATGAACGCGCGGATGTTCGTATACGGCGCGCCGAGCATCTCCGACAGCCTCGGTCCCCGGTAGCCGAAGATCCACGGATACCCGTCCTCGTCCGTGCCGACCGGAGCTTTCACGTCCAGTTCGTCGAGCATCGTCTGAAACGCCGCCATCGGATGCGGCGTGTACGGGTACTCGATGTAAAAATCGACGCGGTCGATCAGCGCGTTCGACTCGGCGTGTTCCTTCTCAAGGCGCGGGACGAACAGCGCCCGGTCGCCGCGCTTGTTCATGACGAACAGGATCGGACGCTCGGTCGGGATGAAGGCGAAGCCCGTATAGTACAGGATGTACTGCGGGTCGGAGAGGACGACGCCGTTCAAGCCCTGCACATGCAGGTGCATGAGCAGCTTCTCGCAGCGCTGACGGTGTTCCTCGGCACTGATTTTCATGGATGTCGTTGGTATGGACATGATTGCCTCTGCAAGCTGACCCCTTCCCCTGACAGGGGTTGTTTCTGGCTAAAGCTTCAGTTCCGCTGATCTGGTATGCCACTCGGTCGCCTGTTGATACGCGTGTCCGGTGCGCAGCAGCACATCTTCGCGGAAGGCGGGCGCGATCAACTGCATCCCAATCGGCAAGCCCGCACTGTCAAACCCGCACGGCACGCTGAGCCCCGGCACGCCCGCCAGACTCGCGGGCAGCGTGAACACGTCCTCAAGGTACATTTGCAGCGGATCGCCGGTGTTATCGCCGAACTTGAATGCCGTCTTCGGCGTGGTCGGCGCGGCGATCACGTCCACGCGCTCGAAGGCGAGTTCGAAATCCCCCTTGATCAGCGTGCGCACCTGCTGCGCCTTGCCATAGTAGGCGTCATAGTACCCGGCGCTGAGGGCATACGTCCCCAACATGATGCGCCGCTTGACCTCCGCGCCGAAGCCTTCGCCGCGTGTCGCCTTGTACGTTTCCCACATGCCGCCTTTATCGACGCGCGCCCCGAAGCGAATGCCGTCATAGCGCGCAAGGTTGGCGCTGGCTTCGGCGGGGGCGATGATGTAATACACGGGCAGCGAGTAATCGGTGTGCGGCATGTCGATCTCGACGATCTCCGCGCCGAGCGCGCGCAGTTGCTCAATCGCCGCCCGGACGCTCGTCTCGACTTCGGCTTGCATCCCGTCGATGAAGTACTGGCGCGGCACGCCGACGCGCAAGCCGTTCAGGTCGCCGCCCAACCCCGCGACATAATCCGGCACGGGCGTCGTCATGCTGGTCGCGTCGAGCGGATCATGTCCCGCCATGACGCCGAGCAGCCGCGCCGCATCTTCGACGGTGCGCGTTAGCGGACCCGGACAATCGAGCGACGAGCCGAAGGCGACCAAGCCGTAGCGCGAGACGCGCCCGTAGCTCGGCTTCAAGCCGACCACGCCGCACAGCGCCGCCGGTTGGCGGATGCTGCCGCCCGTGTCCGTGCCAATCGCGCCGGATGCCATGCCCGCCGCGACCGCTGCCGCGCTGCCGCCGCTGCTGCCGCCGGGAACGCGCTCGGTGTTCCATGGATTGCGTGTCACCCCGCGCGCCGAGTTCTCGGTGGATGACCCCATCGCGAATTCGTCCATATTGGTCTTGCCGAGCAGCACCATGCCCGCGTCTTCCAGCCGTTGGACCGCCGTCGCGGAGAAGACCGGCACGTAACCGGACAAAATGCGCGATCCGCACGTCGTTTCGATCCCCTGCGTAGACAGCACGTCTTTGATCGCCAGCGGAATGCCGAGCAGCGGGCGCTCATCCCCGGCGGCGCGCTGTTGATCGGCGCGGGCGGCGTCGGCTAAAGCGCGCTCGGCGGTCAGCGTGATGAAGGCGTGGATCGATGGTTCGTGCGCTTGAATCGCGTCTAGGTAGGCGCGGGTGAGTTCGACGGATGAGATGTCGCGCGCGCGGAGGCGTTCCAGCAGCGCGGAGAGGGTCATGCGGGTCAGTTCGGACATTAAGATAGCCCCAACGGGTAAACGAATCGACGCAGCAGAGTATAGCATACAGAACAGCGCGTGCCGTGTACAATAGACGCACAAACGAGGTTGGGGGATTGAGCATGGGGTTTGCGCGACAGTATCAGCAGATGCGGCAGGCGGGCGTATTCGCCCACATGACGCGAGAGGATCGCCATGCGCTCGGCGCGGAAGCGATGAAAGCGGAGTCACTGTTCGATCTGCTGGTCACAGCAGGCATCATCCATGCGGATGGCACGTCCGGCGATCCTCCGGCAGGCACAGCGTGGGTGACGGTTGAAGATCAGGCGGGCAAGCGCGGAGTCATGGCGCTCACGCCGGAACAGAAACAGGTCGTCGCCTACATTTTCAAGGTCAATTGAGGAAACCACCATGACGGTGACAAACGAGAAAGAATACGAAGCGCTGTTACGCATCGGCAAGATCGTCGGCATGACGATGAAGGTCATGGCGGAGGCGATGCGCCCCGGCATGACGACCGCCGAACTGGACGCCATCGGCGCAGCCTACATGACCGCGCAGGGCGCGCGCTCCGCGCCGCAGTTGGTCTACAAGTTCCCCGGCGCGACGTGCATCAGCATCAACGAGGAAGTGGCGCACGGCATCCCCGGCAGCCGCGTCATCAAGGAAGGCGATCTGGTCAACATCGACGTATCCGCCGAACTCGACGGCTTTTTCGCGGACACCGGCGGGTCGTTCCCCGTGCCGCCGGTCAAGCCGGAATACGCGAAAATCTGCAACTGCGCGAAGGCTGCGCTGCAAAAATCCATCGACGCGGCGCGGACGGGGCAGCGGATCAACGCCATCGGCAAGGCGGTCGAACTGCAAGCGCGCTCGTGCGGGCTGACGATCATCCGCGAGTTGAGCGGTCACGGCGTCGGCAGGTCGATCCACGAAAAGCCGAACATCCCCAACTTCTTCACCAAGCGCGCCGACGAGCGTCTGACCGATGGGCTGGTGATCACGCTCGAACCGTTCATCACCAACGGGTCGGGGCGCGTCTACACGGCGGATGACACGTGGACGATCAAGACGCCGGATCGAGATCGCACGGCGCAGTACGAACACACGATCATCGTGCGCGATGGCGCGCCGATTCTGGTGACGGCGGTGGACTGACGCGCCGCCCGCGCGCCGCTGCGCTATACTC
>JACSRG010000514.1 GCA_014879865.1 Anaerolinea sp. | reverse complement strand
CGCAGTTCCGTCCCCTGCGGTGACCGGAACGCATATTCGAATGTCACATTCAGCCTGCGGCGGTAGTAATTGCCGGTCGCGCGAACCAACTGCCCATCGAGCAGATCACCACGCCGGGAGAGGCGGCGGTTGCGGGCGTCGGTGACGATCATGAACACGGCGACCAGCACCGCGATCCCCGTGACCACACTGAAGGCGATCATGCGGTTGCGAAAGTCGGTATCGTCGCGGTCAGCGCCCGCCAGCGCCGCCACGTTCGGGTTTTCCGGCAGGTAAGCGACTTCGACCCGCGCGTCGATGAACAGGTCATTGTACAGCGCCGCGTCGATGTCCTGCCCGAACTCGTAGCGCACACCATCGACCGTAAAACGCACGGTGACGTTGTAACGGTGCGTTTCGATGACGACGTAGCTGCGGGTCGTCTCGTCAAAGCCGTCGATGATCGTGCCGCGCGCCGTCACGTCGTTGTTCATCAGCGCGTTGTACTGCGTGTAGGTCGTGTAGGTGAACCACCCTGCGCCCACCGCGACGGCGATGGCGATCAACGCGACCAACCACATAATGATACTGCTGCCGATGCGGGATTTCTGTCCCGTCAGCAGCCCGGCGTTCTTCGGCTCGGCGAGAAAAACTTTGGTATTGAGCATAGGATGACTCCGCGAGTGCACAAAATCCACAAGCCCATTATAGAGATGGCGTGACCAGGCAATCTACCGACTAAAGGCGGAGTTCGACTACGCCATTACTCAGAGCGACCGTGCCGCGCTCGGCGACTTTCGTCTGGTAGTACACGCGGCTGCCTTCGCGCCACATCTCCGTGACCAGCGTTTCGCCGGGGAACACATGCTTGACGAACCGCGTCTTGATGCTTTTGAAGCGCGCCGGATCATTGTCGCAGAAGGTCTTGAGCACCGCGCGTCCCGCGTAGCCGAACGAGCATAAACCGTGCAGAATCGGCTTATCGAAATTGCCCAGCGCCGCCATCATCGGGTCGGCGTGCAGCGGATTCGTGTCGCCGCTCAGCCGGTAGATCAACGCCTGCTTGGGCGTGGTCGTCTCGCTGATCACGGCGTCAGGGTCGCGGGCGGGCGGTTCGCTCGTCTCGGAGGTGCCGCGCGCACCGCCGAAGCCGCCGATCCCGCGAATGAACATCGAGTACTGTCCGAAGGCGATCTCTTTCCCCTGTTCGTCGTAGCAGGGTACGTCGGTGATGACGAGCGCGCCGCTCCCTTTGTCGTAGACCGCCGACACGCGCGGCGCACAGGTGATCGTCGCGTGGGTGGGCAGCGGCTCATGGATTTCGAGGTATTGTTCGCCGTGCAGCAGCATCATCGGGTTGTAGGTCATGCCGGGCAGCGACCCGGTCAGCATCTCGTCGATCATGCGCGAGGGGAAGAGCACGGCGAAGGTCGGCAGGACTTTGAAGCCTTCGCCGCTCAGTTCATACACAAATTGCAGTTCTTTTTGATCGAGCGGGTCAGCGGGCGCGCCGACGCCGAGCGCGTACAGCGACACGTCGCGTTCGGTGTAGGTATAGGTGATGCGCGGGAACTCGTAACCGATGATTTTTTCGGGGTCAACGCTGTAGGCGGTCAAAATGGGCGCTCCTTGAATAAGGGTTGTTTGACCTCATCTTACAGCGCGCCCGCGCCGGTTGTCGCCACATAAACGGGTGGATGCTGATCCCCTACATCAACGCGATGACCTCATCTGCTGCGCGTTTGACCCCGCCCGCTGCCCGCAGCGACTCGCCGATTTCGCGCGCCCGCTGCCGGAACTCGCTCCGGGTCAGCACCAGTTCGGCGGCGTGACGCAAGTTCTCCGGCGTGTGTCGCGCCACGCGGACGCCCGCGCCCAAGTCGGCGACGCGGTTGGCGACGAACGTTTGCTCGGTTTGCTGCGGCACGAGGATCAGCGGCACGTCGAAGTACAGCCCCTCGTGAACGCTGTTCATGCCCGCGTGGGTGATAAACAGCGACGCCCGCGCCAGAACTTCCAACTGTGCCACGAACGGGCGCACGATGAAGTTGGGCGGGAGCGTACCGAGCGCGTCGAGCGGCGTTTGCTGTCCGATGGACATGACGACCTGAACCGGCGCATCGCGGAAGGCGGCGATACACGTCTTGTAAAAGAGGATGTTGTGATTGATCACCGTGCCGAGCGCGACGTAGATCAGCGGTTGACCGTTCAGTTGGTCGAAGGGGAAAGCGGGCGCATCAGGGCGCGGTTCGACCATCGGACCGACGAACTTGACGCTGTTCCCGAACGCCGCCGCGAGGGGTTGGAACATGGACGAGGTGTAGCTGAGCGTGATCGTCCCCTGCATGTTGAGGAACGCCGCCAGCGTCGGCAGACGCACCCCCGTGCGCGCGCTGATCTCGCGGGCGATGCGTCCGTAGGTGCGGATGCTGCCGGTCTGCGTGACCATCGCCTGCGCAATGGCGGGCAGCATCCCGCTGCGGATCATCATCGGCGCGGTGAACAGCAGCAAGCTCATTGACGAGACCGACGGGACGCCGCACCACTGGGCGGCGATCCAGCCCCACGGACACATCGAATCGTGCAGGATGACATCCGGCTTTTCGACATGGATGATCGCTTCGAGCGCGGGCAGCAGCGCGTGTGTCATCCTGACAAGGCGTTCCGCCGTCAGCGGCGGTTTGCTGCCGTCCAACCCGTCGAACAGGGTGTCATCCAGCGGGGCGGGATAGGGGCGGAATTCCGCCCCGGTCGCCTCCACTTTTTGACGATAGCTCTCCGTCAGGTAGTAGATCACCTGAACGCCCCGCCGCACGAGTTCCGCCGTCACCGGGAGCGACGGATTGACATGCCCCGATGACGGTACGTTGAAAAACAGTGCTTTCATCATGGACATGAACCGCGATCAAGGGTGTATTCGACTTCGCGGCGGTTGTCCGTTTCGTTGGTTTCGGGGATAGCGTTGCCTTGATCGATGATCAAAATGATGCGATGACCTTCGCCGTAATACGTGCTGATCGTGAGTGCCATCGTCACACGGAAGGTTTCCCCCGGCTGGATGACCGGGAAGCCGCCGACCGTCGTGCCCTGCACCGAGCCATCTGCCGTGCGCACATCCTGCACCGAGACCGTGCCGCTGGCGCTGGTCGCCTGCGAACCGAGATTCGCCACGTCGAAGCCGATGTTGATCGTTTGCCCGCACACAGGCTGCCCCGGCTGAAGTTCAACAATCCCCGCCACGAGATTCGCCGTCGTCTGCGGGACAACGGTCGCCGTCGGGAGCGGAATCGCCGAGGGCGCAAGCGTCGGCAGCGGTGGACCGGATTCGCGCGGGAGGTTGCTCGTATTGCCTGTCACTGTCACCAGCGGCGCATAGACCCAGCCTTCGCCGCCGCCATAGCGTACCTTATACCAGTCGCCCGCCGTGTTGAGGGCGAGGATTTCGGCGGTCTGTCCCTGTGCGAACGCGCCAATCGGCGGTTGGAACAGCGTGCTCGGACCCCGGCGCACGTTGATCCCCTGTGCGAACGACGCCGTCGGGACGGACGGTGTTGCATTCCCACCGCCAGCCGTGTCCGTCGCCTCACCGGTCGTTTCCGATGTCGCCTGTGCGCTGCCGCGCGGCGTGACCGTCGGCAGGGTGATCTGCTGGGTGGTCGCCGTCGGTTCGATCTGCGTGTTGCGGCTGACGACGTTCACATTGACGGCAGCCGGGACGCTGCTCGATCCGTCGGCGCGGAAGGCGGTCACGTCGATGGTATGTGCGCCCACCCCCGCCGCCGACCAGCCATGCGTCACGCTGAACGAGGCTGCGCCGTTGGCGTTGGGCTGCGGCAGAGTCGCCACGATGCCGCCATCGACCACGACTTCTACGCGGTCGATGTCCGTGCCCGCGTTGGCGACAATCGCCTGAATATTGACGGTCACGCCTTCGAGATAGGTTGCGTTCGGCAGTGGCGACACGATCCGCACCTGTGGTTCGCCGCTCACA
>JACSRG010000241.1 GCA_014879865.1 Anaerolinea sp. | reverse complement strand
GCTCTGCCGAGGAGTAAGCGCGCGACTTGATAGTACTGTGTCCAGTCGAAACTCATAAATACTCGTTACCAATGATCAATTTGTAATCGCCGCGATGCACGTTATCGATCCACCAGTCCTGCTCAAAAGCACGGATTTGCTGCCACACCTGCTCGAACGCGGCGCGCGTCACGATGCCGATGTAAAGCGTCTGCCTGCCGTTCTCCGGGTCAGTTTCGACGCTGAGTTCCAATGCTTCATCCGGGAAATAGGCGCGGATGTGCGGCGGAATTTCTTCGAGGAGCGGCAGCAAGAATGGATACTTGGCAATGAAGCGCCGGATTGCCAGTTCATCCCGATAGGTATACAGGTTTGGCGGCAGCGCGGGCAGTTCGCGCGCGGACTCGCCCTTGCGCAGAACGGTTTTCCGCCCCACATGCCGCCGCCGGATGTCACGCGCGCTCGGTTTCTTTAGCACCATACCAGCACCCTCAACTTTTTCCACCTGACTACGATTATACTTGATCTATTTGACTGTCCCGGTGACTCCCATGCGTCGTTTCCTGCTTCTGCTTGCGCTCGTCGCGCTGACCACCGCGCAGACCGCGCCGCCGCCCACCTTCGACTCGCTCTACTTCGCCAGTTGGTGGCAGCCCCTCGCGCCCGGTCTTGAGCACGGCATCTATCGTCCGCCCGGCGGTGCGGAACTGCACGTCGTGCGCATCGACCCGACGCGCTACCGCTTCCGCGTCCACTACCACCCCGGCGCGCCGCAAACGCTCGACGGATGGCGCGCCGAACTCGACGGCGCGGCAGCTTTCGTCAATGCCAGTTTCTTCACCTCCGAACACACGATCTTGGGCGTGGCGGTGATCGATGGTGTGGTCTACGGGCGGGCATTGGTCAATCAAGGGGGCATGTTTCAGGTGATCGGGGACGCCGTGCGCGTCCGCTCCACGCGCCTCGAACCGTACCAGTCCGGCGAACCGCTCGATCAGGCGGTGCAGGCGTACCCGATGCTCGTGGTCGAAGGCGAGGCGCTGATCGCCGAGCGCACCCGCAATGAACAGACGCGCCGCACGGTCGTGGCGCAAGATCGGCGCGGGCATATCCTGCTGCTGGCGACAGCGGAGTCCGGTCTGACGCTGAACGAACTCGCCAGCTACCTCGCGCACACCGATCTGGACATCGACAACGCGCTCAACCTCGACGGCGGCAGTTCGACGATGCTGTACCTCACCCCGCCGGGCCTCAGCGTCGAGTCGCGCGTCCCCGTGCCCGCCGTGCTTGCGGTCTAGCCGGCGGACTCGCGATCCTGCTCCGATGACGGCGCGGGCTGCTGAAGTACGCAGCGCAGATCGTCACAGCCGCAGCCATGATAAAGATCATCTTCATATAAACGTTAACCTAAGTTAAACGACTTCCCGAACAAGCATAAATTTCACCCGGTACGCTGTCAGCAGGTGGTGCGCACCCCTCAACAAACGTGTACGTTTTGCATGGAGGTTTTACATGGTTCGTCGCGCTTTCTTGTTTGCAGTCGTTGTGGTGATCTCCGTGATCGCCCTGTCGTTTGCCGTCCCGACCACCGCGCAGGACACTGCCGGTAACATGATCAGCCTTGATCACCCGTATGCCGCGTTCCTCGAAAGCCGCGCCTATGGTGCGTCGATGGGCGCGACCGCCGAATTCAACAAGATGGAATGGGTCGTCGTCGACGAAGCGAACCGCAAGCTGTACATGGCGATGAGCGACATCACCGGCGCGATGACTGACGGCGAAGGCAGCATCTCGGTGGACGAAAACCGCTGCGGTATCGTCTATACGGGCGATCTTGCCGAAGACGGCAGCCTCGCCGAACTTCGTCCGCTGGTCGTGGGTGGACCCTACAACCCCGATGGCGCGCCCAATCGCTGCGCGCTCGACAACATCTCCAACCCCGACGGTCTCGCGCTCGACGCACAGGGTCGTCTGTGGATTTCGGAAGACACCAGCAACCACCGCAACAACGCGGTCTGGATGTACGACCCGGCGGATGGTTCACTCAAGCGCTTTGGCTACGTCCCGCGCGGCGCGGAAATCACCGGTTTCATGATCGCGCCGGATGGTACGGTGGTGTTCAGCAACCAGCACCCGTCCGCGACCAACATCTTCCCGTACAATGCGGGGTCGGTCGTCGCCGTCAACGGCTTCAATGCCAACACGGACACTTTTGAAGAAATTGCCGTCCCCGAAGGCGACGCGCAGTTGGTGGTCGGCGTGGCGGCGGGCGAACTGCAACTGATCGCGCGCTCCGGCGACCCGATCCCCAACAGCATCGGCAATCAGGTCTTCGGCGGCATCTATCGCCCCGATGGCACGCTGCAAGACGTGAGCAACGATCCCGATGGCTTGATGTGGCTGCCGATTGGCAATGGCGATCAAGCGTGGCTGTACATCAACTACGAAAACACGCCCGGTGGTGTGGGGCGCGTCTACGTCCAGAAGACCGGCGCGGGTTGGGAAGTCATGGACGGTCAGATGGTCGATTTCAGCGGCGTCAACGGCACATGGGTGAACTGCGGTTCGAGCGTCACCCCGTGGAACACCGGCTTGACCTCGGAAGAATACGAACCCATCGCCGCCGACTTCAGCAACGTGGCGGGCTTGAGCGATTACCTCGGTTGGGACGCCAACCCGTATGACTACGGTTGGCTGGTCGAAATGGCTCCGAACGGGCTGGGCGACCGCGTCGCCAAGCGCTTTGCCCTCGGTCGCTTCAGCCACGAAAATGCGTGGGTCTTGCAAGACGGCGTGAACGTCTATCATGGCGACGACGGCGGCAATGTCATGCTGTTCCGTTCGACCGCGACCGAAGCCGGCGATCTCTCGGCGGCGACCCTGTGGGCTGGTCAGATCACACAGGTGGGCGGCACGGGCGCGGAACACGCCTTCCAGATCACGTGGATCGAACTCGGCACGGCGACGGATGACGAAATCGAAGCCGCCATCCGCGAACTCGACGTTCAATAATCATCGCGCTTCCCTCTTTCGCCCCCTCTCCACATGGAGAGGGGGTTGGGGGTGAGGTTAGACTTCAATAGGAATCCCCCATGCGCAATCGCCTGATGTTGACCCTCCTCGCGCTGACCCTTCTCGCAGTAAGCGCTTGTGCCACCCTCGAAACCGCCGCGCCGACGCCTATCGGCATTCAGCCAACCTTCATCCGCCCCACGCCGACCGACCGTCCCGCCGTCGATCCGTCAGTCGCGCAGGTCGGGCGCTGGCAGTGGACGAGCTTCAGCGCCAGTGCCGAAAGCTACCCGCCCGTGCAGGTCTACATGGATGTCGCCGACGGTGGCGTGGTGAGCGGTCGCCTGTCGATCTACCCGAATTCGCCGGAGATTCCGCAGTCCGCGCTGACGCTCATCCAGCAGAACGGCTGCAACTTGGATTTTGAGTCGCTGGATGACGCCGACGGGGTCAGCGGCGTGTTCTACAGCCCGACCGAAGCGCGCCTCCGCGTAAATGTCGGGGCGTGTACCGTCAAGTTCTACGGCGGGATCACGCTGGAAGCGCCGGTTGCCGGGGAATTCGCCGTGAGCTACGACGAGGAACTCACGCAGATGATCCTCCACCCGCGCGAGCTGACGCCTATCGAGCGCGGTCAGCGCATCTTCTCGCAGTACTGCTCCGCATGTCACGGCTCATACGGGGAAGGAATGCCCGGTACGCCGAGTCTCCACGAGGAACAGGTGCGCAATTTCACCGACGCCGAACTGGACGAGGTGATCCGCAATGGGCGCATCAATACCGTGATGCCCGCATGGGGCAATGTCCTCAGCCCGGAGGATTTCGCCGGCGTGATCGAACTCGTGCGCAATATCGACACGGTGCTGCCAGACTGAGTCATCACTCGGATGTGTCTGCAAACTCATTGTAGCCCTCAGGGCGAAGGGGTGAAGTCCCTCTCCCTGAGGGAGAGGGATTTAGGGTGAGGGCAGTTTGCAGA
>JACSRG010000422.1 GCA_014879865.1 Anaerolinea sp. | reverse complement strand
ACGTATGGGGCATGATATATCATGCCCCTACAGCGTAACCCGTAGATGATTTAACGGATAACCCTAACATTCATCCCTGAATGGTGAGGCATGGAACAAATCACACTGCTGGAAGGCAAACGGGTGATCCTCGGCGTGACGGGCAGCATCGCCTGTTACAAAGCCGTCGATCTCGCCAGCAAATTAACCCAACTGGGCGCGCTCGTCGATGTCATCATGACGGACGCTGCGCGCGAATTCGTCACGCCGCTGACTTTCCAAGCGGTGACCGGGCGTGCGGTCTACACAAGCATGTGGACGACGGGCGGTGACGCCTTGCCGACGCACGTCGCGCATGTCGGCTTGGCAGAAAGCGCCGATCTATTCGTGATCGCGCCCGCGACGGCGCATACCCTCGCGCGTCTCGCGCATGGTTTCGCGGACGATCTACTGGCGGTCACGGCGCTGGCGACACGCGCCCCGCTGATCGTCGCGCCCGCGATGGATGGGACGATGTACGCGCATCCCGCCGTCGTCGCCAACGTCAACGCGCTGCGCGAACGGGGCGCAACCGTCATCGAGCCGGAAGAAGGACGTTTCGCCTCCGGTCTGGTCGGCGTGGGACGCCTGCCCGAAACCGCCACGTTGATCGGCGCGATCCGGCAGGTGATGGGACGCGGCGGCGTGCTGGATCGCGTCAAACTGCTGATCACAGCGGGCGGTACGCGCGAGGCGCTCGACCCGGTGCGCTTCATCACCAACCGATCCAGCGGCAAACAGGGCTACGCGCTGGCGCAAGCGGGCGTTGATGCGGGCGCGGAAGTCACGCTGATCAGCGCGGCACGAGGCTTGAGTGCGCCTTACGGCGTGCGCGTCATCCCGGTCGATTCGGCGCAGCAGATGCAGCAGCTTGTGCTGGCACATCTGATCGGCGCAGATGCGTTGATCATGGCGGCGGCGGTGGCGGATTTCCGCCCGCGCTCGACGGCAGCGCACAAGATCAAGAAGTCGAACGAAGACCCCGGCTTGACGCTCCATCTGGAGAAAAACCCCGACATACTGGCGGCGGTTAAAGATCGGCGGCGCGATACCCGGCGTCCGCGCGCGGTGATCGGCTTCGCGGCGGAAAGCGAAGACCTGATCACGAATGCGCGCGAAAAACTCGAACGCAAGGGGCTGGATTTGCTCGTGGCGAACGACATCAGCGCGGCGGATGCGGGTTTCGATGTGGATACCAACCGCGTCGTGATCCTCGACGCGCACGGCGGTGAGCAGGCGCTCGAACTCGCCAGCAAGTCAAAGGTCAGCGAGTACATCATCCGCCGCGTGGCACAGCTTCTGGGCGGATCGTAGGTAAGGCGTAGGGTACTCACACCCCCATAGGTCTTGTATAATCGCTTGTCGCTCCGGTGACGGGGCACATTGACGTTGGAGTTTGAGATAGGCGTATGAGCTATACACCCTCGATGGAAGATACCCAACCGCGCTCGCCCTTTCAGGACAAGCCGCTGAAACCGACGATCAAGCCGGAAGGCGATGCCCCTGCCCCCGGCGGAACAGGCTGCGGCATGATCGGGTTGATCGGCGTGGTGCTGCTGGTCTTCGGCGTGTTGATCGTCGTGCTGGCGGGCGCTGCCGGATGGACGACGGGTCAGCGGGAAGCGCAGACGCTCATTGCCAGTACGCGGCAGGCTTCGGTGCAAGAGCAGGTGCAGCGCATCCCCGGCGATGTCGCCAACGGCAACACCGTGCTGCTGCGGACGCGCCTCGAATGGCTGGCGACGACCGCGCCCGATTACGCTGATCTGCCCAATCTCGTCCTGACCGGGACGGCGGTCTACCTGAATACCCTGCCGACTGCTGCCGTGACGCCGTCGCCGACCGAACCCGCCGTCCAACCGACGGTAGTGACGCCGGAGGCGACCAGCGAGGTCGTCGTGACGCCTGCCGCGACCGACAGCGGCAGTCAGTATGATGTCGCCAGCCTGTTCGAGCAGGCACAGACGGCGATGAACAGCGCCCAGTGGGAAGATGCTTACGAACTGCTCGATGTGGTGATCGCCGTTGATCCCACGTACCAGACGGCAAACGTCCGCCGCATGATCAATCAGGCGCTGCAAAATCGCGCATTGGAACTATACAATGCCGGGCAGCCTGCCGCCGCCAATATCCTTGTCGGGCGCGCGGAGGAATTCGGGCAGATCGACTCGAGTCTCGATTACGAACGCTACGCCGCCGAACTGTACCTCACGGCGCGCGCAGCGGTCGGCATCGGCAGCCCGACAGCCATCGCCGCGCTCGAACGGGTGATGTCGCTCGGCTTCGGCGGGCGCTACTACGAGGAAGCGCAGCAGCTTCTCTACAACCAGTATGTCATCATGGGCGACGCCTACTACGCGCAGACGAATTATTGCAGCGCAGCGAATCAATACCAGTTGGCGATGGGCATTTTCAGCAGCGGCACGGCGAATGGTAAGTACAGCAACGCGCAAAACCTCTGCCAGAATGCCGTCCCGACAGTTGATCCGAACTGGGCGCTGACGCCGGGCGCGATTGCCCCGGTCGGCGTGGTGACGACGCCGGGGTTCTAGCCGCCCTGCTGCCCATTGTGACGCTCTCATTTTTCGCTCACTTTTGGTTCATTTGAGCTTTAGCCGCGAATTCTATCTTGAAGGTAGTTAGACAGTGAACTTGGTCGAATGAGAGCTTAGACCAACACGGTACGCGGATTTAGTGTTAGCAACCCAAGTTCATGGGCTAAAGTGAAAACTCACTTGCCCTTCCCCCAGCCGCCCGGTGTGCCCCCCTCACACCGGGCGGTTTTGGTATGGTTGCGCTATACTGTGGCATGGTTTGAACAGGAGAAGCGCACCGATGGCGGGCAAATACTACGACGAACTCGAACCCGGCATGACCTTCAAGCACGACCTCGCCCGGACGATCACCGAGGCGGATAACGTGCTGTTTTCCAGCCTGACGCTCAACACCCAACCGCTTCACATCAACGAGGATTTCGCGTCCAAGACGCAGTTCAAGCAGCGGATCGTCAACGGCTTGCTGACCATGAGCCTGATCGTCGGCATCAGCGTCAACGATCTGACCGTCGGCACGATCATCGCCAATTTGGGCTATGAGAACGTCGTCCACCCGAACCCGGTCTTTCACGGCGATACGATCTACGTGGAGACGGAAGTCGTCGCCCGCCGCGAGAGCAAAAGCCGTCCCGAAGCGGGAATCGTCACGCTCAAGCACATCGGACGCAATCAGCATGGCGTCGTCGTGTGCGAAGTCACTCGCTCCGCCCTGTTTTTGAAGCGCCCCACCTAAGCCATGCCTAAATCCCCCATCACCGAACTGCCGCCCGACGCTGTCGAAGTCGAACACGTCGTGCTGACCGAACCGCGCCTGCTGCTGCGCCTCAACTTCTTGGGGATCATCCCGATGGTCGCCGCGCTGGTGATCATGGCGCTCTACTGGTCGCTGATCGCGCCGCTGCGCCCGTCGATCCCGCCGGAACGCGCCCCGCTGCCTGACCTGCTCATGATCGTGCTGATTTTCGTCACCGTGCTGCCGATCCATGAACTGCTGCACGGCGCAGCGATTGCGTGGGTAGGGCACAAACCGCGCTACGGCATGAAGCTCGATAAGGGCGTGCTCTATGCGACAGCGGATATGGCGTTGTTCCGCCGTGACGAGTACCTGATCATCGCACTCGCGCCGCTGGTCGGGATCACGCTGGGGATCATGCTGCTGCTGTGGATCGCGCCGAACGGGTGGGTCTACTGGCTGTCGCTCGGCGTGATCTTGAACGCGGGCGGGGCAATCGGCGACCTGTACGCTGTCGGGTCACTGCTCAAGTACCCGCGCAGCGTCATCGTCCGCGATGAGGAGGACGGTTTTCGCATCTGGCGGAGGGGCTAGGTTGATTTTCCCTCTTTCGGCGGATGTTCACGCCGAAAAACGCGCCTATCCTGAGAACGTTGACGATTATCAGGG
>JACSRG010000083.1 GCA_014879865.1 Anaerolinea sp. | reverse complement strand
TTGAGCGAGATCGCCCGTATTCGCGGCAACTGGGACGAATCGGTGCATTATGCGCAATCCGCCCGCGACCTTGCCGCGCAGTCCGGCGATCAAGCCGGGGTCGCCGTCAGCTTGAACAGCTTGGGAAGCGTGCTGGCGGTCAAACGCGAATTTCAGGCGGCGAAAGATCACTATGAACAGGCATTGGCGATCCAGCGTGAACGCGGCGACCGCGTGGCGATGGTCGCCGTGCTGGGCAATCTGGGGATCGCGCTGTATGGTCTGGGCAGGTATCGCGACGCGATCACCACGCAGGAGGAATGTCTCAAGCTGTATCAGGAGACGGGGCAGCGGCGCGGGATCGCGCTCACCTATAACCGCTTGGCGACGAATTACGCCCGCTTGGGCGAAGCCGAACGCGCGCGCGGCTACTACGAGCAAAGCCTCGACATTATGCGCAGCATTGGCGACCCGATGGGCGTGTTCGACAGCCTGAACAACCTCGGCATGATCAGCTATGGGCGTGGTGAGTATGAGCGCGCATATGATCGCTTCACCGAAGCCTTGCAGGTGGCACGCGGACTCGCCAACCCGAACGCGACCGCGCGCGCGCTGAACAACGTCGGCGCGACGCTCAAAGAGCAGGGGCGCTATGATCAAGCGCGGCAGTACGTCGAAGAAGCCATCGCCATCAACCGGGCAGGCGGCGACGATGGCGAACTTGCCTACGCGCTCAACAGCCTCGGCGATCTGCATTTTGTGCTCGACGCGCTGCCCGAAGCCCGCGCCGCCTACGAGGAAAGTCTCGCGCTGACCGACAAGATCGGGGATCGACTGCTGCGTCCGTTCAACCTCGCCTCGCTCGGCGTGGTCTACGCGCAGACGGGGGCATGGGCGCAAGCCGGCGCAGCGCTCGCCGAAGGACTGACGATTGCCCACGAGACGGCGACCAAGCCGCGCATCGCCCATTTGCTGCTCAACACGGCGATCATGTTCGCCATGCACGGCGAAGATGCCCGCGCCGCCGAACTGTGCGGCGTGATCGACGCGCTTGGCGCGCTCGAAAGCGAGTACGACATCCCCTACGCGCAGTTGAAGGATGATCTGCGCCGGTATGCCGATTACAAAACAGCATGGGAGCGGGGCAAGGCGTCCGACCTTGACGCCGTCATCACTGACCTGATTCAATCGTTAGGCAGTGTTTAGGCAGGAACAATACCCATGATCCGCCCATGACGACCTGCCCGCCAATTTCGAGCATTACAGCCGCGACGGTCAAGGCGTGGAGCGTGTTCCCGCGCCGAGCAGCATCCGCACGTAGGGCGCGGACGTTTGACGACTGCCCATTTCGCTGGCATCGACGCTCAAGTTACCTACCCACTTGTCACCGGGATTCCAGATCCAACCCACGTGCGCGCCGATCATCGGCTGGAAGCCTGTGCTCAACGGCAAACGCAGCTCGATCCCGACGCCGGCGACCACCTGTACGCCGCCCGTGCCCAAGCTGACGCCCTGCGTCGTGTTGTTCTTCGGGCGCACGCTCGCGCCTGCGCCGCGCCCGCCGACCACAACCAGCGGGTAGACGCGCAGCCATGCCCAATCAATGAGCAGCAGCCCGAACTGCGCGCCACCGCCGCCCGATCCCACGCCGCCGACTAAATAGGCGTCCTCTGCTGTCGCTCCGCTGCCTTCGCCCGTACCGCCGACGATCACCGGACCGATTTGTGCGTAACCGCCGCCGCCCATCGTCAGCCCGTTGACCTCCGGCGCGGGGTAGCCATGATTTTTCAACCCGCGTTCCATCGCGTCGAAATCTTCAACGGCATCCCCGCCGACCGTCACGTAACCGGCAGCAGCCCGCTGCGTTCGGGCGGTCAATAAAAACCGTACTCCCACGTTTACCACGCTCAAGACGAGTTTCAGCGTGCTCATAGCCTCTCCTTGTGATTTCGGGCACAAGTGTAACGCGATCTCGTTTGTGCGCCAATTTGTAGTATCCTTAGGTAAGCCAGTCGGCGCAATGGCAGGGCAGAGGTGAGTTAGGATGGATATTTTCGGGGTCGGCGGTGTAGAACTCGTTTTGATTCTGCTGATCATGGTCATCGTTGCGGGACCCAAGCGCATGATCTCATGGTCGTATCAGTTGGGTCGTTATATCGCCATCATCCGCAATATGTGGGCGGAGACCGCCAAGCAGCTTCAGAAAGAACTCGACGCGTCCGGGGTCGATGTGCAGATTCCGCAGGATTTGCCCACCCGCCAGAACATCTCGAAGGAAATCGGGCGCATCGCAGCGCCGATCACCAAGCCGCTTGACGAGACGATGCAGAACCTTAAGGTCACTGCCGACGACATCCGCCGTCCGCTTGCTGCGCCGCAAACACCAGCGGCAGCGCCTGCGACGACTCCGCCGCCCGCTGCGCCGACCCCGGTGACACCGACGATTCCCTCCACAACGCCTGCCGCATCCAACGGCACGTCAGCAACCACGCCCGATCCCGACACAGGCTTCGGCACGTGGTCAGGCAAGCAAGAGTAGGAAAAAAAAGAGGCTGATCGATATATCAGCCTCTTGCATTTTTACTTGGCGTCTTCGCGCGCCCGCTGCGCTTTCAGCGCGGGCAGCAGCACGGCTTCGACATCTGCCATTGTGTTGATGTGCACGAGCTTTTCCCGCAGCGCTGCTGCGCCGGGGATGCCGTAGTGATACTTCGTCAGTTGACCGCGCAGCTCGCGCACGGCAACCGCTTCGCGGAAGCGCGTGTTTTCGAGCGTTAGGCGCGCGTGCATGAGCGTCATCTCGATGCGTTCGGCGGGCGTCGGGTCGGGGAGATGTTCGCCCGTGCGCAGATAATGCGCCACCTGTTTGAACACCCAAGGGCGACCGAGCGCACCGCGTCCAATCATGACGGCATCGCAGCCCGTCTCGGCGAACATGCGCGCGGCGTCTTCCGGCGTGACCACGTCGCCGTTGCCGATCACCGGCACGCTCACTGCCTCTTTCACCTGCCGGATGACGTTCCAATCGGGATCACCCGTGAAGCCCTGCACCGCCAAACGCGCGTGGACGGCAATCGCCTTGACGCCGACGCTTTCGGCTGCCTTCGCGAATTCGACCGCCGTGCGCGTGTTCTCGTCCCATCCGGCGCGGATTTTGACCGTCACCGGCACGCTGACCGCCTTGACCACCGCCTCGACGACTCGCGTCGCCGTGACCACGTCACGCAGGAGTGCCGCGCCCGCGCCGCCTTTGGCGATCTTCGGCACCCAGCAGCCCATGTTGATGTCCACAATTGCCGCGCCGTCGTCCTCGACCATCTTGGCGGCGTCTGCCATGACGTTCACGTCCGCGCCGAACAACTGCACGGCGAACGGGTTTTCGTCCGGCTTCCAGTCGAACATGGCATATGAGCGCGGTACGCGGCGGCTGATCGCTTCGCTGCTCAACAGTTCCGTGCAGACCAAGCCGCAGTCGCCAAAGTAGCGCGCCATGCGCCGCAGCCCGGCATTGGTTTGTCCCGCCATCGGCGCGAGCGTTAGCGGCGGGTCAATGACCACATCCGCGATCCGCATCGGCTTCAATTCCACCTGAGGTGTCGCTAACATTTACGGTTGTAACCCTAACCATCGTCGAATGCGGTCTATTATCCGTGTGCTGATGGGTACGGTCAACCGTGCATCCATTCCAGTTGTGTTTTTGAACCAATTGTTCTAAAATACACTTCAATTAGCGATGCTGAAGGCAGGGTCAAAATGCAGGCTGACGAAATTCGCTCACTATTCGAGTATCACATGGCGCTCAACCGCCGCTTATGGGACGAGTGCATTGTCCCGCTGACAGACGAGCAGTTCCTACAGCCGCTCGACTACTCGGTCGGCTCGATCCGCAACCAGATGGTGCACATGCCGAACGTCGATTCCAACTGGTTCGAACTGTTCGCGGGCGATTTCGACTCCAAGCCGAATTTTCTCAACCCGGTGTATTTTTCGACCCGTGAGAAAGTTCGC
>JACSRG010000719.1 GCA_014879865.1 Anaerolinea sp. | reverse complement strand
GTGACGCCCGCCCGCGCGCCTTCACGGACGATCAGCGGCGTGATCGTGTCTGCGCCGTCGAGCTGATCGGCGTCCACGACGATCAGCAGGTGCGGCAGTTGGACGTTCCGATCCCGCCGCTCCTCGATCAACTGGCTGAGGTTGGCTGTCCATGTCCGGGTGTCGTCGAATGCCAGCAGGTCAGCCGAACCGCCGCGATGCGTCTGACTGGTGTGCGGCAGCCATTCCAACCAGCGCCAATCGTCGTGTGCCCCCTGCCCCGCCAGCAGATAGATGTGCAGTTCTTGCGGCGCGTGCAGCCCGGCGAGATGCAGCAGCGCGGCGCGTGACCAACTCAAGCGCGCGGAGCGCGTCCCGCACACGCCGAGCGTCGAACGAGTTTTCAGCGAGGTCACGGCGGGCGCGCCTTCGAGGGAGCGATAGGCATGCACGAACGAGAGATCATATTCGGCTTGGAGCGTGTCGGGATCAGGCAGGTTGATCGTCACGGGCAGCGGAACGCGCCCCGTCCCCATGCGCAGATCGAGAAAATCCGGGTCGCCGGGTCGCCGCTGCCACAAGGCTTGGGCGCGCGTCATGACGACGTTGGCGACTTCCAGCGGTGCAGGATAATTCGTTTCGAGGATCGCGCGGTAAGCGTCCTGTGCCGCCTGTAACCGTGCCTGCTTGCGCGCCAGCACGCGCACATAGCCGATCCGCGCTTCTTCCCGGCGCACGTGGTAATCACGCCGCCGCCGATTCTGCGCCCACAAACTGCTGCCTACGGTGAACAGGAGCAGCGCCAGCAGCGGCAGCGCCGACACCATCCCCGCCGCCGAGTCGAGCGAGCGCAGGAAGTAGAATGCGGTGATCAAGCCGATGCCGATGGTCGGCAGCAGGATGATGAGCAGGTTTTGCTCCGGCGGCGGGACTGCGCCCGGCGGCGTGGGGATGTCAACTTGGATGTCCGGCAGGGTCGGCGTGGGCGTGCGCGGGGGACGGTTGAAATTCACAGACGAACCATCGGCGGGCATGGCGTGTCCTAGAACGACTCGTCCACGACCTGCATGCGCCGCGCCTGCTGTTCAAGTTCCGCCGCGAAGCCTTCGAGGATGGCGACCCATTCTTCCATCTCGGTGACAGTTTCGCCCCAGACCGAGAAGAAGCGTTCGGCGCGCCTGCCGATCCAGTGGATGCTGTCCACCGTGCCGCGCAGTCGTTGAATTTCCGTGCGGATCGTCTCCGTCTCTTGGCGAATGCGGGCGGCACGCTGCAATAATTCGGTATAGGGGACGCGGATCAAGTCGCTCATGAGTTATCCTTGGAACTGCGTGCGCGCGGCGACTTCGATATCGTCGGCGGAGGCGTTCAGCTTTTCATGGAACGCGCCGAGCAGCGCGAAGGTCTCTTGCAGGCGCGGGGTCAGGCGCGCATACTCCGCGCGGAACACTTCCGCGCCCACACTCATGAAGCGATCCGAACTGAGCGCGCGCACTTCGCCGTCAATCGCCTCAATCGAGCGGTTGATCTGCTCGGTGCTGCGCCGGATCACCCCGGCGGCTTCGCGCAGTTGGTGCAGTCTGGCGTAAATTTCCCCTGAAGACATGGTTACGTTCTCCCGCCTAAGCCAAAAAGGATTACGATGAGCAAAATCGCCGCGCCGCTGAAGATCGCCAGCGCCAGCCATGCATCAATGCGGCGAACGCGCGGCGGCAGTTCCGGCGGCGTCGTCGCAGCAGCGGGCAGCTCACCGATCCCGGTGTCGTCCAGCGCCGCGACCATGTCCGGCATTCCGTCCAAATATGGCTGATTGTCCGCCGTGAGGATGATCGCGCGCAGTTCCGCGCCGATCTGCATCAATGTCATGGGTTCGCTCGCCTGCCAATCGAATGCGCGTGCAAACAGCGCATCCAGCCGTGCCAGCTCGACCCCGCGCAGATCGTACGGCAGTTCGTGCGCCGGGACACGCGACGGCAGCCGCCATGTGCTCTCACTCAGACGCGCCCGCGCCAGCGCGCGCACTTCATCGCGGGGCAGCCCGCCATCCTGCGCTGTGAAAATCGCGTGGACGCCGAACAAGAACTCGTACGCCGTCAGCGCAAAGCCGAACACGTCATGCGCGGCAGATGGGGCTTGTTCACCGGGGAACATATAAAACGGTGTTCCGGCAGGCGACACCTCTGCGCCGACTTCCGCCGCGATCCCATAGTCGATCAGGTGCGGCTCATCCACGCCGATGATGTTCGCGGGTTTGATGTCCCGGTGGATCAAACCGCGTTCGTGCAGGTGTTCCGCCGCCGCTGCGATTTGGTCGAGGATCGCCAACCGCCGTTCAAGCGGAATTTGCCAGATCGCGCCGTCGGCGATCACGCAGTGGAAGGGTTCTCCGGCGATGAACTCCATCATGATATATGGTCGTTCACACGTAAGGTCAGAGTCGTACAGTGCGGGAACGGCAGGATGATCAAGACAGCGCAGCGCGGCGATCTCGGTTTCGAAACTCTGGCGCTGGCGGGGATCGTCCGCATGATTGATGAATTTGACGGCGACCGTTCGCCCATCGACCTGCGCGCGCCACACTTCGCCGACTGACCCCGTGCCTAATTTCGTGTGCAGTTCGAAGTGATTGAGGTGCGAGTCGATCATCACAATTGGGTGGCGTCGGCGCGGGTGTCGCCCGGCAGCGAAAAGCGGACGGTGACGGAGTTGCCGAACTGCACGATGTCCTGATTGTAGATGCGCACCTGCTGCCCCGGTTGCAGACGCTCAAAACCATTGTCCCGGCGCAGTGCCGTGCCATAGGTGCTGTTAAGGTCGGTCAGCGAATAGGTCTTGAGGACATCGTCGCCGCTGAACTGAACATGCCGCCGCGAGATGCTCTTCTCGTCCAGCGCAACCATTACGTTGCTTTCCGGGTGATAGAAACGCCCGATGACGAAGGTGCTGCCGGGCAGTGTGATGTCATTCACGCCGTTTAGCCCGCTCAACACGTTCATCTTGCCCGCCAGCACGACGGGTTTTTGGGGAGTACCTTTGGGATACAACCCGCCTTGCGGCACGGTCGGCATTTGCGGAGAAGTCGGGCGGCGCGCCGAGGGTTGGCGGTTAGCGGTGACGTTGAGCCAGACGAGATACAGCACTTGTATCAGCGCGACGATGGCAAGGGCAATCGGTAAGAGCTGAACGTCGAACGAAAACATGTCTCGGCACTTTGCTAATGATAGTCTGCGCAGATTATACTGTAACGGAACGATCTGTAGCAATCAAAGTTGCGACAATGCACCCATTTCGATTGGACATCTTTGCACCTCTGCGTTGGATGAGCAATACGTCCCGCGTCCTGACCACGCCGTTCAGGATGGTGTTCGGCAGGCTGCGCGCTACGGGCGCGGGTCTCCGTGCCCTCACCGCGCCGTTTAGCCGACTCGGCATCAAGCTGCCGAAGAATCAGTCGGGATCGGTGCGCCTGTGGCTGGAGAGCCTGCGCCCGCAGCGTCGAGCGCGCCGCCGTCAGCGCATCAGCGACCGCGCCCAGTTCTCGCAGATTCATCTGGTCAACCTCGCCAGCAGCAAGCGGGTCGTGCTGCACATCGGGACGCTGATCGGCAGAAACGGGGTCGAGTTCCCGGTGCACATGCCGAACAACCGCCCGGTCATGCTTCAGTTCACGCTTGTCGATCCGTCGGAGAGCCTGATCCCGATCCGCTTGAGCTGTGTCCCGGCGACGACCAAGTTTCGCATCAACGAGATCGAGCGCACCGGTTCGGTCTACCTGACCACGCGCGACACGATCTCGGTCGGGAATGAGCATTTCCTCTACGAACTGTATGCACTCGATACCGCCCCGGTCGCGACCCGCGTCGATGCCAGTTGGGCGACAGCAACGGGTACGGTACGAGATCGCAACGAAGACGCGCTTGGTATCTCGCAGCACCCCAAAGGCTACCTGTTCGCCATCGCCGATGGCGTGGGCAACGGTCAGGATGGCGACCGGATCAGCGCGTTTTCCGT
>JACSRG010000718.1 GCA_014879865.1 Anaerolinea sp. | reverse complement strand
GTCTTCGCGGCGACCAGTACCTCGGCGGGTGCGTTGTTCCCGCTGGCGGCAAATTCGGCGCGGACTTCGGCGGAGGTTTTGCCCATCATCAGCGCTTCCGTTTGCGCGAAGAAGTTCGCCAGCAGCACGGTGTGGTGATTGCCGAGCGGATTAAGCGTGCGCGCGGGCGCAAGGAAATCGCACGGGATGAGCTTCGTCCCCTGATGGATCAACTGATAGAAGGCGTGCTGACCGTTCGTCCCCGGTTCGCCCCAGATGATTGACCCCGTGTTGTAATCGACGCGTTCGCCGTCCAGCGTCACGGTCTTGCCGCTGCTTTCCATGTCGCCCTGCTGGAAGTACGCGGCGAAGCGCGACAGGTACTGATCGTAGGGCAGGATAGCGTGCGTCTGCGCGCCGAAGAAATTGTTGTACCAGATGCCGAGCAGCCCCATGATCACCGGGATGTTTTGCTCGAACGGGGCGGCGCGGAAGTGCTCATCGACCTGATGCGCGCCCGTGAGCAGTCCCTCAAAGCCGTCCATCCCGATGCCGATGGCAATCGACAAGCCAATCGCCGACCACAGCGAATAGCGCCCGCCGACCCAATCCCAGAATTCGAACATATTCTGCGGATCGATGCCGAATTCCGTGACTTTCGCGGTGTTGGTGGACATCGCCGCGAAGTGCTTGGCGACCGCGCGCTCGTCTTGGGCTGCCGCCAAGAACCATGCGCGCGCCGAATGAGCATTCATCATGGTTTCTTGCGTGGTGAAGGTCTTCGAGGCGATCAGGAACAGGGCGGTTTCGGGATCGATCCGCTTGAGCGTTTCGGCTAAGTCGGTGCCGTCCACGTTCGAGACGAAATGCAGGTTGAGACCCGGCTTGACGTAGGGCGTCAGAGCAAGCGTAACCATCTTGGGTCCCAAGTCCGACCCGCCGATCCCGATGTTGATTACATCGCGGATCGGCTTACCCGTGTAGCCTGTCCACGCGCCCGAACGAACCGCTTCGCTGAACACGCGCATCTTGCCCAACACGCGGTTGACTTCCGGCATCACGTCCACGCCGTCAACCAGCACCGGACGATTGGAACGATTGCGCAGCGCCGTGTGCAGTACCGCGCGCTTTTCGGTCACGTTGATCTTTTGTCCGCTGAACATCGCTTCGATCTTGGCGCTCAGGTTCGCCTGCCGCGCAAGATCGAACAGGAGCGATAGGCTCGTGTCAGTGATCCGGTTCTTGGAATAGTCGAAGAGGATGTCGCCCAAGCGGAGCGAAAACCGCTCGAAGCGCTGTGGATCGTGCGCGAATAGATCGCGCATGTGAACTTGCTTGATGTCCTCGTAATGCCGTTCCAGCGCTGTCCACGCTGGCGAAGTGATCAAAGGGGTCACTGGCAGTTCCTTTCTTGCCGCCAAAGCGCCGATGAGCTTACCACTGCTGTGCCGATAATCCTATGCGTTTGTCTACCGCCTCAAAGCGCCTAAGCGAGGTAGAATCCGGCGCGGAATTGTGCGGATCAAGGGAGCATTATGAAAAAGCGCACTTCAGCCCGGCGTATCCTGATTATCGTAGCTGTTTTCCTCGTCATACTGCTGTACATCGGCTTTCCAACGGCGATGGCTGTCGTATCGATTGCCCCGGATGGAGGTACGCCCGGAAATCCACCGGCTGACTTTACCTCCGTAACGCTGACAACCGCCGATAATCTTCATCTTGGCGCGTGGTATGCCGAACCAGAGAACGGCGCGGTGATCATCCTCGTGCACGGGGCGGGTGGTGGACGCGAAAGCGTGACCGGATTCGCCGAAATGCTCCACCGCAGCGGCTTCGGGGTGCTGGCGGTCAGCCTAAGCGGGTTTGGCGACAGCGAAGGGCAGATCAACCGGCGCGGTTGGAACGGCACACGGGATATTGGGGCGGCGGTCACTTTCTTGCAGACGCGCCCGGAGGTGCGGTCAATCGGCGGGCTCGGGTTGTCGATGGGCGGCGAGATTCTGCTTGGGGCGGCATCCACGTATCCCGGTCTCACGGCGGTCGCGGTCGATGGGGCGACGTTCCGAGCGCTGAACGAGTATGTCATGCTGCCGATGAATGAACCCCTCTACCGCAACTTTACCCACCGCGTGCTCTCGTTCGCTCTGGGTGTCTTCAGCGGTGACAGTCAGCCCGAACCGCCGATCCTCACCTCTATTCAGGCGGCGGAAGGAACATATTTCCTCTTCATCGCCGCCGGCAATGTGGACGAGGAGATTGCGTTCAACCAGTTTTATCAGGACGCCGTTGGCGAACGCGGCGACTTGTGGATCGTCCCGAATGCCGGTCATACGGGCGGATTTGGAAGCGTGCCGGAGGAGTACGAACGGCGCGTGATCGAGTTCTTCCGCGCGCACTTGCTCTAGCCGATGGTCGCGTTCGTGCAGCCCGCCGCCCTGAGAAAATCGAGCCAGCGCGCTTGATCGGCAGTGGTGGCGGATGCAACCTCGCCGAGCGTCCACGTTTTGTTCACGGCGTGCCATTTGCCCGCCGCCAGATTGTGGAACGGCATCAGGTCGATTCCGTCGAGTGCCGGGTAGCGCGCTGCCAGCCCGGCGATGAAGCGCAGATGGTCGGCATGGTCGTTAACGCCGGGGACGAGCGGGCAGCGCAGACGCACCCGCGCCCCGTAGGTCATGAGGGCGTCGAGGTTGCGCAGGATGAGATCGTTCGAGACACCTGTCAGCGCGCGGTGCAGTTCGCCTGAATCCGCCTTGATGTCGTAGAGGAACAGATCGACATAAGGCAGGATTTGCTCGTAGTGGCGCTGCGGTGCGAACCCGGCGGTGTCGATTGCCACATGCAGACCTGCCGCTTTCGCCCGTTCTGCCAATTCCAGCGTGAACTTGAACTGAAAGAGTGGTTCACCGCCGGAGAAGGTCACGCCGCCGCCGGAGTTGTCATAGTAGCGGCGGTCTTTCGCGATGACCGCCAGCACTTCGTCGGCGGTCATCAACGCCCCGAACGGCTGCCCCGTGCTGCTCGTTTCCGGTTCAGGGCTCATCGCTTCGGGGTTGTGACACCACACGCAGCGCAGGGGGCAGCCCTTGAGAAAGACAGTCGTACGGATGCCCGGTCCGTCGTGCAGGGTGAAGCGCTGAATATTGAAGACGACGCCGCGCATCGACGATCTATTCCCACAGCATCCGGCTGATGATCTCGCGCTGCGTTTCGGGCGGCAAGTCGATGAAACGCGCGCTGAAGCCGCCCACGCGCACGATCAAGTTGGCGTAGCGTTCGGGATGCTGCTGTGCCGCCAGCAAATCATCCCGGTTGACGACAGTGAGCATCGCCTGTGTGCCGCCGCATTCGAAGTAGGTTGCCAGCAGAGCTTCGAGTGCCGGTCGATGCACCGTGAACAACGCCCGCGAGAATTTCAGGTTGTGCGTCGCCCCGGCGTGAATGGAGGCATCGAGCTTGACCATCGAGTTGAGCAGGGCGGTGATGCCACTGCGCTCCATGCCGTTCGTCGCGGTGTGCCCGTTGGTGAGCGGTTCACCCGCGCGCCGACCATCGGCGGAAGCGGCAGTCAGCCTGCCGAGCAGGATGTGCGCGCTGTTGTTGATCGCGACGACGAGGAACGAATCTAGCGACGTGCGCTGATTCTGATCGCGTGTTACCGTACAGACGTGCTCGTGTACGCGGATTGCCATCGCGTCGGCGGTCGCGTCATCATTGCCGAACTTGGGCGCGTCGAGCAGGCTGGATCGGACGGAGTCGCAGTCGACGAAATCCGCGTCGAGCGCCGCCAGCAGCTTTTCGGCGGTGATCGTCTTATGCACGTACACACATTCGCGGATGGCGGTCAGGCTGTCGGCGGTTGTGATGTTGCCGTAAGTCTCATAGGTTCCACCGAGGTGGCGCACACCGCCGCTGAACATCGGTTTGCCCCGCTCCACGCAGTCGTCGTAAAGCAGCGAGAAGAACAGGAAGGCGGCTTCTGCCCCGACGACGCGATATTCCAGCGCTTGAGCATC
>JACSRG010000644.1 GCA_014879865.1 Anaerolinea sp. | reverse complement strand
GATGACGCGGACAGCACGAGCCGCGCGTTTTTGGTCGTCGCCGTCGGGATGGGCGCGCTGGCGCTGGTGAGTCTGGGTGTTGGCGCGCTTGGACTGCGCGGTATCCCCCGTCTAGACGATGTGCGCCGGAGGCTGGCGCGCTGGCGTACCCCCTACCTGACCGGCGCGATCTTGATCGGGATCAGCTTCGGGCTGCTCATGCGCCCGGAATGGGTCTACGCGCACGCCGGGATCACGCTGGCGCTGCTGCTGACGCTGATCTACGGGGCGGTTTACAGCGACACGCCGCCGATCAGCCGCACGGCGCAGATTGCCATCGGGATCGGCGTGTTGGCGATCACGCTCGTGCGTATCTACAGCCTGTCGTATTACCCGAATCACAACGTCGCCGATGAAGGGTGGGTGCTCGGTTGGGCGCTGAGCTGGGTGCGCGATGGCTACTTTCACGATCTGGTCATGGCTTACGGCGGATCGGATATTCAGCGCTTCATGCTGCCGGTCGCGCTGTGGATCAGTGCGTTCGGCGCGGGCTTCTGGCAGACGCGCCTGTTCTTCTATCTCGCGGCGCTGCTCGTCATCGCCTTGAGCGGCTTGGCGGCGCGCAACCTGTACCGCAGCGCGTGGATCGCGGTACTGGCGTTGTTCAGCAGTGCGCTGGTGATGAGCGCGGCGACTATCCGCCACGATGTCGGCTTGGCGCTCGGCGTGGCAGCATCGCTCTGGCTGTGGAGCGAGGCGATCAAGCGGAAGACGGCATGGCTGCATCTGCTGGCGGGCATGATGGTCGGCTTGGGGATGTTCGCCCACTACCACGCCTCGTTCTTCGGGCTGGCGCTGTTGATCGGCTTGTACGTCCCGCCGATGATCGCCGCGCGCCGCTTCGACCGGAACGTGATCCTGTTCGGCGTCGGTGGGGCGCTCGGTGCGGCGCTGGTCGTGATTTTCCAGATCATCCCCGATTGGCAGGGTTTCCTCGCGGTGCGGCAGACGCGCAGTCCGTTGAGCTTATCGCTCTACGGCGAAGCGCTGCTGATTCACATCGGGAACAATGCCTTTCACTCGCAGTACGACGGGCTGCTGATCGCGGGGGCGGTGATCGGGGCGGTTGTGCGAGCCCCTACAGAGACGAATTCCTTACGCATCGGACTGCTGATCATCGTGGTGATCGTGCATCTCGCCCTGCCGTATTTCGCCGCGTACCCCGCCGCGCCGCAGTATCTCGTGCCGCTGACCCCGGTCTACGCGCTGCTGTTCGCCGGGGTGTTCGCCGGTGAACGCGCGCCGCGTTGGGCTGCCGCCGCGATCTTCTTCAGCGTGAGCTTGGGCTATTCGTTCGCGCCGCCAGTCACTTACCTGCTCGGCGGTGGAGCGCTCCAGCCACAGCCACCCCCCGCCATCGCGTGGATTCGCGAAAACGTTCGCCCGGATGAAACCATCGTCGCGGAACACCAGTATTTCCTGTATTTGACCGATTACCGCTACATTTCGCCGGAGTCACCGGGGTATATGCATCCAGAATACCGGGCGGAGTTCCAAGCAGTCGCGCCAACCATCGACGTGAGCGCGTTCGCGGCGCAGATCGATCTGCCCGTCGAGGCGGTGCAGCTTCGGACGGCGGTCTGGGATGCGATTGCGCCGGACGTGGTGGTGATCGACAGCAGCCTATCGACCTGCTGCAACCCGCCGATCATGCTGCCCGCGTATCTGGAAGCGCGCGGCTATCAGCTCGTTGCAGAGATTTCCGGCGGGCGCGTCCCGGTGTACGTGTACCGGAAGGGCGGCGCATGACTGTGCGCGTTAGGGAGCGGCGCGGGGTAGATCGCCGTGCGCTCGCGGTCGGGTTGGCGCTGCTGTGCGCGGCGCTGCTGGTGCATCTCGCCGCCTATGCCGCCGCGCCGGAACGCACGGACAGCACGACGTTTCGCCTGCTGGCGGGGATCACGATTGGCTTCAGTGTGATCGTGATCTTGCTGGTCGGCGGCGGCTGGATCTGGCTGACTCCGGCGCGCTTGGAACGACTGCGCGAACGGGCTGCGCCTTTCCGAACGGGCGCTGTCATCCTCGGACTGATCGTCCTGTTCGGCTTCGGCACGCTGATGCGCCCGGAATGGTTTTACGCGCATCTCGCCGTCACCGCCGGGAGCGCGTTTGCGCTGGCGTATCATCTGCTTTACGGCGATCAAGATCGCCCTGTCCCGCGCGCGTGGTTCGTCGCTGCCGGGATCGTGCTGGCAGTCGCAGCGGCGATCCGCATCTACGGCTTGAGCGTCTACCCGAACAAGCAGATCACCGACGAGGGCTGGCTGCTGGCGTGGGCGGTCGGGTATCTGCGCACGGGACAGTTCACCGATTATTTGATGATCTACGGCGGGCACGACGTTCACCGCTTCTATCTGCCGATGGCATGGTGGCTGTCGGTCGTCGGGATCGGCTACTGGCAGGCGCGTCTGTTCACGTTTCTGCTGCTGCTCCCGATGATCGCCTTCAGCGGGTACGCGGCGCGCAACCTGTTCGGACGCTCGGCGGGCTGGCTGACCGTCGCCTTCATGTTCGGCAGCGCCGTCGTGATGAGCGGCGCGCGTCTGCGGCATGATGTCGGCTTGGGCTTGGCGATTGCCGCCTCTTTGTGGGCGTACAGCCGCGCGATCAAGCGCGATCAGGCATGGATGCACCTCGTCGCGGGCGTGCTGATGGGCTTGGGCTGGTTCGGGCATTATCACGCGGTCGGGTTCGGCGCGGCGCTGGCGGTCGGGCTGTACCTGCCGCGTCTTGTCCTGCGTGACCCTGACGCTAACGGACGTAGGGGCACGATATATCATGCCCCTACACCTTTCCTCCTCTACGTAATCGGCGGGGGGATCGGCGCGGGGATCGTCTTCTTGACTCAAGTGCTCCCCGACTGGCAGTCGTTCCTGATCACGCGCGGGCTGCGCAATCCGCTTGATCTGGCGGGGTACATCGGGGCGGTGATCGGGCATGCCGGCAGCATCGCCGCTCATTCGCAGTTGGAATTGATTCTGCTCGGCGTGGCGCTGATCGCGGCATTCTGGCGGCGGCGCGCCCCTGACCTGAGCCTCGCGCTGACGGTCATTCTCGCGCATCTCGCGCTCGGCGTGATGGCGTCCGAAACTTGGGATCACTACCCCATGCCGCTCACGCCGCTCTACGCGCTGTTGATCGGCGGGTTGTTCGCGTCCGGCTTCCGGCGCAGTCTTCCGCCGGAACTTTCCGGCGCGGGGAACGTCTTGAGTTCAGGCGATTTGCCCGCCGATCGTTTGAAACTGAACCAAGCGGTGACGGCGCTGGTATTCATCATCATGACGTTCGGTTACACGCTGGCAGTGCCGCTCCAACACGTGATCACGCGGCAACCGGTGCAGACTCCCGATCCGCCCGTGATCGCGTGGATCAAGGCGAATGTCCCGACGGACGACATCATCGTCGCGGAGCATTATTACTACGCATGGCTGACGGATTACCGCATGGCTTCCGTCCTGTCGTACAATTTAGGCGGGGAACGTGTGCCCTACGAGTCGGCAGAGGCGATGTGGGCGGCGGTGCTGCCCGATGTCGTCATGATCGACCCGAACTTATCGACGTGCTGCGTCCCGCCGATCATGACCCCGGCGTTTCTGGAAGCGAACGGCTATCAGGTGGTCGCGCAGTTCGATGGGGGGCGCGTGCCGGTTGTGGTGTATAAGCATGAAACCCCCTCCCCCGAATTCAGTGAGGAGTTGGGGGCGGGGTCAAGAAGCGGAACTAACTAGAGCGATGGAAGACGTGACCGATGCAAGAATCTGCTGCTGAACAACTGAGTCCGCGTGATGCACGGCTGGAAGCCACTGCCGCGATCTTCCGGCGCGGCGCGCTGATCAACGGCGTGATCGCACTGATCACCCTGCTCTTGAGCGGGCTGGCGGCGGCGCGCCTGCTCCCATTCGACGCGCTGCGCAGCCTGCTGCTGTTCAACTACGCCGGGAGCGCTGATACCGCGTT
>JACSRG010000717.1 GCA_014879865.1 Anaerolinea sp. | reverse complement strand
GTGAGGGGGGATTGTCGCGATTCTCGCGCCTCCTCGCCGTGATCGCAGGCATGGCGCTCGGTGCGGGCGTGGCGGCGATCCAGCTTGCGCCGACTGCCGAACTGCTGTCACAGTCGCAGCGTTCCGGCGGGGTGGATTTCGACTTCGCCATGAACTTTAGCTATGCCCCGGCGCGTGCGCTGAATATTTTCTCCCCGACGATCTTCGGCACACCTGCCGATGGGTCGTACTTCACGCAGGGCGTGTACTTCGAGGATGCGGTCTACGTCGGCGTGATCCCGCTGATCGGCGCAGTCGTCGCCGTGATTGCGTGGCTGCGGCGGCGAAAAGCGCCGGAGTCAGTCTATCGCAGCGTCCCGTTCTGGCTGATGGTCGTCGTGATCGGCTTTGTGTTCGCGTTGGGCGTGCACACGGCGGTTTTCCCGTTCCTCTACCGGAATATCCCGACGTTCGATCTGTTCCAAGCGCCCGTGCGCTGGCATATGTGGACGGTGTTCGGCGGGAGCGTACTGGCGGGCATCGGCGTGTCGGCATGGGGCAGGGGACGTGTAACGCGCCGCTGGTCACGACGGGTGCTGGTCGGAGCGATCAGCGCGGCTTCACTCCTAATCGTGATCCAACCGTTTATGGGGATTGGCAATGCGCCGCTTGGCATTCTGGTGCGCGGGCTGATCAGCTTCCCGGTGGTCGTCGGCGCGGCAGCGCTCCTCACGCTGGTGCAGCCCAACCGGGAAAGCCCGCGTTACGGGCGCTGGATGATCGCCGTGCTGCTGGTCATAGCCGTCGATCTGGCGTTTGCAGCGCGGGGACTCAACCCGACGACTCCGTACACGCCGAACGCCGTACCCCAAAGCGCGCTGGAAAGCGCGCCGGAGAGCGGACGGGCGTACCTGCGCAAAGCCGATGTCGATGCGGCGATGTTTTTGCAAGTCTTCCGTCTGAACGATTATCGTGCGTCGTCAACCGCTGCCGCATTCGGCTCCGGGCTGCCGAATACCAATATCAACTACCGCGCGCCCCTGCTCAATAACTTCGATCCACTGCTGCCCGCGTCGTTTGCGCGCACCGTCGAACTGATCGAAGCGTACCCGGCGCATACAGGACTGCTCCGTGCGGCGGGTGTCGATGGCGCGCATCGCGATGCGGCGCGCGCGTGGTTCGTCGACTCGGTGTGCTGGCATGAGACGCAAGCCGATCTCGAAGCAGCGCTGATCGATCCGGCATGGAATCCGTATGGGCAAGCGCACATCGCTGGTGACGCGGGTTGCGCGGATGTGAGCGAATTGTCAGAAGATGCGCCCATCACCGTGACGGATCGCGTGAATACCGTTACCATAACGGTCGATGCGCCGCACGCGGGTTGGCTGATCCTCGCGGATACCGATTACCCCGGCTGGCACGTGAGGGTCGATGGCGCTGCTGCCCCGATCTACCGCGCGAACTTAATGTTCCGCGCCGTGCAGATCGACACGGGGCTGCATGAAGTCGAGTTTAGCTATCAGCCGGAGTGGATCGCGCCCGCGCTGCTCATCAGCGTGGTGTCGCTGATCCTGCTGGTGTTCCTGTTCAGATTGCGAGCGTAGACATGGCGAATTCGCGCCGCGCGCGGCGTCCACAACTGCAAATCTCCGAGCGCCGCCTGCTGCTGGCGGTCGGCGACCTCACCGCCGTGTTCCTCGCCTGTTTGATCGCCCTGTACGTGTGGACGCTGGTTGCGCGCTATGACTTCACGCTTGATTTCATCCTGCCGCAAAGTCCATGGTTTGTCGCGCTGGCGGTGCTGTGGTTCTTCTTGGCGAGCGCCAACGACTTCTACGATCTGCGCGTAGCGGCGAACCGCAACACGACGCTGCAACGCCTGCTGATCATCACCGCGCAGACGTGGATCGTCTACCTGCTGGTGTATTTCCTGTCGCCGCCGTTCGCGCTGCCGCGCCTGTTCATCCTGTATTACGGCGTCGTCTCGTTCGCACTGATCGCGGGTTGGCGCTTCTTCCGTCCGTTTCTGCTCGGATGGGTGAGCGAACCACGCCGCACGTTGATCCTCGGTACAGACTTGTCCGCCGGGACGATCATCGAGGCGATCCGCGAATATGCGGGCGATTACGAGGTGCGCGGCTTGATCGGACATGCGGAAGAAGTCGGGCAGATGCTCTACGGCGTCCCGGTCTTAGGCACAGCCGAGGATCTGCCGAACTTCATCCAGCGCGACGGCATCAGCGAACTGATCCTGACCGAAGCCAATCGTCTGCGCGGCGTCACCTTCCAAGCGGTGATGGACGCTTACGAACACGGGATCACGATCATCACCATGCCGCTGCTCTACGAACGCATCACCGGACGGGTGCCGGTCTTGCATGTCGCCGACGATTGGGCGGTGGTCTTCCTGCCGATCAAGAACTCCAGCGGCTTGTTTGACCCGTACCCGGTGATCAAGCGCGCGTTCGATATTATCGTTTCGTTGATCGGGCTGGCGTTGTTCGCGCTCATCCTGCCGATCATCGCACTGGTGCAGCTCCTTGACTCGCCGGGGACGGTTTTCTATGCGCAGGATCGCGTCGGGTTGAACGGACGGGTGTTCCGTGTGTACAAACTCCGCACGATGATCCCCGACGCCGAAGCGGCGACGGGCGCGGTTTTCAGTCACAAAGATGATCCACGCATCACGCGGGTGGGCAAATTGTTCCGAAAAGCGCGCGTCGACGAACTGCCGCAGTTGTGGAACGTACTGCGCGGCGACATGAGCTTCATCGGTCCGCGCCCCGAACGCCCGGAGCATATCACGCGGCTGACCGAGAAAATCCCTTTTTACCGGACGCGGCTCGTCGTGCGCCCCGGTTTGACCGGATGGGCGCAGGTGCGCTACCCCTACGGGTCGAACGACGAGGATGCGCTCGAAAAGCTGCAATATGACCTGTACTACATCCGCAACCAGTCGGTGCTGCTCGACGTGAATATCTTGCTGCGCACGGTCTACCGCGTGATCAGCCTGTCCGGGGTGTAACCGGCGTGAAGCTGCGGACAGCGATTTGTGTGCTGATCGTCTACTTGCTGACGGTCGGCGCGACCTTCACGGGCATTGTCGAGCCGCCGCTTCGCCTGCTGACGACGCTGATCCTCGGCGTGTGTGTCCTGCTCTGGCTGACCGGGCGGCGCGGTCAGGTGTGGTCAGTGCCGCCGCTTGCGGGCGTGATCCTCGTGTGGATTGCGGCGGTCGCGCTGTCGCTGATCGGCAACCTCGACTCGGCGCGCCGCATCCTGATCGGCGTGTGGTTCGCCGGCGCGTATACCGGCGCGTGGTTCGCCCTGCACGACCTGCTGGCGACCGGACGTTTACGCCGCGCCGACCTGATCAACGCGCTGCTGATCGCGGGCGGGTTGATCGCCATCTCCGGCTATGTCGAATTCATCGTCGTTTATTTCCAACGCGCCGATTTTGTGCGTCCCGGCGGCTTGATGGGCAACCCGAACTCGCTAGCGGCGCTGCTGGTGATCGCTATCCCATTCGCGTTGAGCCGGATCGCCGCTGCACGGTCGGTGCTGCGGGTAGTCATGGCGATCTACACGCTGGCGGCGCTGGCGCTGTTAGGGCTGACGTTCTCGCGCGGCGGTTGGTTGGGAATACTGCCCACCCTGACGTACACGGCATATCTTGCTTACTTGTGGCTTCGGCGCACGTGGGGGCGATTCAGCCTGCTTGTGCGTCTCGCCGTGATCGGCAGCGGGCTGCTCGGCGCGCTGGTCATCGCGGTTAGCGCGCTGGTGCTAATCGACTCGTTCGGCGATGCGACTCGCAGCGTCGATCTACGGACGTGGATATACGCGACGGCAGTCAGGGCGTTCGCCGCGCAGCCGATCACCGGCAGCGGCTTGTTCACCTTCGGCGCGGATTTGGCGCGCTATAACTCGATGCCGTTCTACGAACCGCATAATCATGCGCACAACGCGGTTTTGCACGTCGCGGCGGAGTTGGGTGTTGTCGGGTTGATCGCGCTGGCGTTGACCGCCGG
>JACSRG010000716.1 GCA_014879865.1 Anaerolinea sp. | reverse complement strand
CTCGGCAATAAACTGCCGTTCGGCGGCGGGGGCGCACAGGGCGGGAACAAGCCCGCGACCCCGAAAGGCGGGGGCAAAGGCGCGGCGCAGCCGGTCAGCTTTACCGAGCGACTCAAGGCGCTGAACCCGTTCGCGCAGAAGAAAGATGATAAGTCGGCGAAAGCCCGCGCCAGCAAAGCGCCGAAGGTCGATGCGACCGGGCTGACGCTCGACAACAAGCTCGACATCCTCGGCGTGACGCTGCTGCTCGGCTCACTCGTGCTGCTGCTCAGCAGTTTGTCGCCCGTCAAAGGCGCGCTGACCTCCGAAATCAACCGCGTGCTTTCCGAGGCGTTCGGTTGGGGCGCGATTGCCGTCGTGCTGGCGCTGTTCGCCGTCGGCGTGTGGCTGATTTTGCGTCACTTCGGCGACGAAGCCCCGGTGATCCCCGGCGTGCGCCTGTTCGGGATCGGCATGTTGTTCGTCGGCGCGATTGTGCTGCTCCAATTTGTGGAATCGCAGCGCTACATCGTCGGCGAAGGACAGGATACGTTCACCACCATTCGCAATATCTTCCTGCCGATCTCCGCATCCTTAGGGCGCGGCGGCGGGCGCATCGGCGGTGAAGTCTACTTCCTGCTGCTGACCAACGTCAGCGAGATCGGCGGCTTTTTAGTCGTGATCGGCTGGATGATCATCGGCGCGATGCTCACGCTCAACATGAGCGCATCCGATCTGGCGATTGTCGTGATCAGCATCTTCCGCAGCCTCGGCGACTCGGCGCGCCGCCGTTCACAGCGCCGCGCCGCCATCCGCGCCGAGCAAGCTGCCGCGCTGGCAGCCGCCGCAACCGCGATCAGCGTGAACAAACCGGCGGCGGAGAGTTTGCCTGCCGGGGCAACCGCCGCGCTGCCTGCGCCGATCCCTGCGCCGCCGACGGTCGTCCAGACGCCGCTGCCGGTCAACTTGCAGCCTGAACCGGAACAGCGCAGCATCCCGATCACAATGGGCGGCAGAACCTACACCGCGCCGCTGCGTTCCGGCGAAAATGCGCCGCTTGAACCGGTCAAGATGTCGCCCGCGCGCCCATCCGCCAGCGAGGTGATCGCGGCGTCATTGGCGGGCGCGGCTGGAGCGGCAGCCGGAGCCGCCGCCGGAGCAGCCGCCGGAGCGGCAGCCGCACTCGGAGCGAAGGAAGATCAACCGGCAGCCACTCCGCCAGCGGCAGCGACCGCCAGACCGGACGCTGGCAAGCCGGAGTCCGCTAAACCGGACGGTGAGAAAGGCGGCTTATTCGGTAATCGCTTGGGCGGTGCGCTAGGTAATCGACTGCCGTTCGGCGGCAAACCTGCCGACGAGGGCAAGAAGGAGGGCGACAAAGCTCCCACTACGGGTGGGACGCTGACCCCTGCCGCGTCAGCCCCAACGCCGACGTTCGCGCCGCACACGCCAAAACGCGAACCGGTTGGCGGTGAGCCTGCCGCGCCCGCAGATCGGGCGGATGCGGCACGGTCATTCGGCAAACCGGACGCCCGTCCCGGCGACGCATGGCGCGCGCCGCGCACGGAAGGCGATCAACCGGCAGTGACAGAAACGCCCCGACCGGAACGGCGCGAAGCGTCTGCGAACCCGCTGACGCCCGCCGCGTCCACGAGCGAATCACCGTTCAGCAAGCCCGCCGGAACAGCATCGACGCCTACCCAACCCGTCGATCAACCGGCGGCGAGCGCTTCGGACGAAGACGAGAAGCCCGCACGCCTCGGCGATCTGCTCAAGCCGCGCCCGTTCGAGCGCAAACCATTGACGCTTGGCAGCGATACCCGGTCGACAGCCAGCGGCTTGATCATCGACGACGATGAGGACGAAGATACCGACGCATGGGCGAAACTGCCCCCGGCGAAGCCAAAAACAGTCGGCGAAACGAGCGAAGTCCCGAAAGCTGACGCGAAGCCCACGCCCGCTGCCAGCGGTATTCCCGACCTGCAAACGCGCCTGAATACGCTGCGGTCGATGGGCGGCAAGGAGACAGGCGAGACACCGGCAGGCGACGACCCGCGCCGGGATGCGGCGGCAAGCGGGTTCAACGTCGAGCGGCGCAGCGCCAATGTACCCTTCAAGGATACAGGGACGCCCATGCCCAAGCGGGATGATCCGCCGTTCACGCCGACCAACACGGCGAATCAACCACCCGCCGCGCCGGAAAAGCGCGAACAAGCCCCCGTACGGATGCCGGGGATGGAACCGCCGTCGCTGGTGGACAAGGCGAACAAGCCCGATCCGTCGCCTGCTTTCGGCAAGCCCGACGATCCGCTGTTCGCATCTGGCAGCACGCCGACCGCGCCGCCGCCCTCGGCAAAGGGCATCATCGGCGGCATCGCGGAAGACCCACCGGAAGGGCGCATCATCCGCTCGAAAGCGCCGAAAGACTGGAAGATGCCCGAATACGGCGAACTGCTCACGTCGGGCAGCGACCAGAAGATCGATCACAGCGTGCTGCTCGAACGGGCGCGCAAGATCGAGGACACGTTGGAGAGCTTCGGCGCGCCGGGGCGTGTGGTCGAAGTCCGCACAGGTCCCGTGATCACGCAGTTCGGCGTCGAGCCGGATTACGTGCCGGTACGCGGCGGCAAGAAGATGCGCGTCAAGGTGAGTTCGATTGCCGCGCTCGACAAGGATATTCAACTGGCGCTCGGCGCGCGCTCGATCCGCGTGGAAGCGCCTGTCCCCGGCAAAGGCTATGTCGGCATCGAAGTGCCGAACGACCAGTCGGCGATTGTGCGTCTGCGTGACGTGCTCGAATCGAAAGAGTTCAAGAAGATCAACTCGCCGCTGGCAATCGCGCTCGGTCAGGGGGTGGACGGCACGCCCGTCGCCGCCGACCTCGGCTCGATGCCTCACCTGCTGATCGCCGGTACGACCGGTTCCGGTAAGTCGGTGTGCGTCAACGCGATCATCGCCAGCCTGCTGCTCAAGAACACGCCGAACATCGTCAAGTTCATCATGGTTGACCCCAAGCGCGTTGAATTGACGGGCTACAACGGTATTCCGCACCTCGTCGCGCCCGTCGTCACCGAACTGGAACGCATCGTCAGCGTGTTGAAGTGGGTCACGCGCGAGATGGACGAACGCTACCGCCGCTTCAGCACGGCAGGCGCGCGTAACATCGAAGACTACAACAAGCACGTCCCGACCGGCACAGACCCGCTGCCGTACATCGTCGTGATCATCGACGAGTTGGCGGACTTGATGATGCTCGCGCCGGACGAAACCGAGCGCGTGATCACCCGTATCGCCGCACTCGCCCGCGCGACTGGCATCCACCTCGTGATCGCCACGCAGCGCCCGTCGGTCGATGTCGTCACCGGTTTGATCAAAGCGAACTTCCCGGCGCGTATCGCCTTCGCGGTGGCGTCCGGTACGGACAGCCGCGTTATCCTCGACCAACCCGGCGCGGATCGCCTGCTCGGTCGTGGTGACATGCTCTACATGTCCGGCGACTCGCCCGCGCCCGTGCGTCTGCAAGGCGTGTACGTGTCGGACAACGAACTCGGCAATATGACGCGCTTCTGGCGTGGTCAGATGACTCAGGAAGAACTGATCGCCGCATCCAAGCCGCTGATCAGCGCGATGGTTGAGGAAGAAGGCAAGAGTCCGATCCCGCTCAAGTCGGAGGGCAAGCGGACGCAGCAGAACATGTTCGCGCCGTCCGAACCGGAAGACAACTACGAGGATGACGACGAAGACGTGGCGGTCGATGACGCGCTGTACAACCAAGCCGTCGATCTGGTGCGGCGGCAGAACCGCGCATCCGTGTCGCTGCTCCAGCGCAAGCTGAGGATCGGCTACACCCGCGCCGCCCGCTTGATCGACCTGATGGAAGAACGCGGCGTGGTCGGTCCCGCGACCGAAGGCAGCAAGCCGCGCGAAGTGCTGCTCCCGCCGAAGTAAGAACCAACATAGTCATACGGACTGTCCTCCTCTATTCAAGTGGGAGGGCAGTCTGCATGGTGTAATTAGTGGATTAGTTATAT
>JACSRG010000373.1 GCA_014879865.1 Anaerolinea sp. | reverse complement strand
CGATCCTCATGAGGATCGCCCGTTTTGTCACCTGCTAATCGTCGTCGCAGCTGCGTCCGGGGCAGTCAGGCGGTCCGGGTGTAGTCGGGCGATGGTCACAGCTTCGTCCCGGACATTCAGTCGGCGGAACAGGTGTGTTTGACGGCAGCACAGGCAGCAGTGTTTGGATTACCGGCGGAATTAGCGTCTGAACAATGCTCGGCGTGTTGGTCGGCGGGGCGAGTGTCGGCGTTGGCGGAAGGGGCGTATTCGTGGGTGGAACAACCGTGTTCGTCGGCGGGTTTGGCGTACGCGTCGCTGTCGGTGGAACAGGGGTTGGAGGAATGGGCGTATTGGTCGGCTGAGCAACCGTATTCGTTGGCGCTAACGGTGCTTGAACTGTCGGTTGGGGCTGAGTCGCTGTGGGCTGCGACTGAACCGGAACGCCGGCTGTGGTCACAGTTCCGCCAATGATGGATCGCGCCGTTGGCGTGAGCGGCTGACTGGTCGCAGAGGCGATTGTGCCAGATCGGGATCGTCCCGAAGCTGGCGTAGTGGCAAGCATCGGCGAGATCGCCGTCGGCAGTGTCCGACTGGGAGTCGGTGTTCTACGCGGGGTAGAGGTACGTGTCGGCGAAGCAGTCGGGGTCGATAGCTCTGCCGTCACTTCGACCGCATCGCTCAGGATACTCGAATCAAGCACTGGTGTTAGGGGTGATGTCGCGCTGGCTGGCGGCGCAATCACCGGCGGCTCTTCGAGGACGCCGCGCAGGCTGTAGACGATGATGCCTGCCAGTACGACAACCAGCACCACACGTACGACACTACGCAGAATCAAAACCATGCTCGCTCACTCCCTAACGATCAAGCTTATGATAGGGAGTGTGCCTTACAGAAACCTAACACACATCAAGCTGGATGCGTATCCCTCAACGGCGCTTGCGGCTGCCGCGTAGTAAGCCGATCACCCATGCCAGAAGCCGCTGGAGCAGCGGCTTGGGATCATCTTCGCCGCGCACCCACGCCGACTTGACGAGCCATTTCTTCTCATCCGTCAGGTAATACCCGACCACATGGACTTCGCGCCCCTGAATCGTCTTGATGAACTGGGTATCGCCATCATCTTCGTCGCGTTTCTTTTCCCACTGGCGCACGGTCGCCACAACCATATCCTGCGAGATGCGCCGCAGTTGCAGCCGCTCGACCGCGTGGTTCGTGAAAATCACCTGTTTGTATTCGCGCTGCATTGGTTCTGCTATCCTTCGAGGGAGGGTGCTGGCGAACGAACAATGCCCATGCTGATGAGGAACAAGCCGCCCATAACAATGCCGCCGATCAGAAACGGGGCATTTGCGCCATACTGCTGGAAAATCAGCCCGCCGACCAGCGGGGCACTCGCGTTCGCCGCGCTGACGGTCGCCGCGCTCAAACCGAGGACGCCGCCATAGCTTGCGCGCCCGACGCGCTTGGTCATCAGGCTGTTCAAGCTTGGGCGAATCATACCCGCGCCGATGCTCAAGGGGATGATCACCACGAAGACCCACAGCAGCCCGCCAATGCCGTTGTGACCATCTTCCGGCAGATCGAGCGCGATCTCCCCGATCACGGCTTCGGTGCTGTTCACGTCCGTGTCGGCGATCAGCGCCCGCTCGACAATCCGCTTGACATAGAAGGGGTGCGGTTGTTCCGGCGTGAGCGCCAGCAGGATCAGCCCGACGCTGAGCAGCGCCAGCGCGATCAGCACGACACGCCGTTCGCCATACTTCTTCGTCCAACGCCCGATCAGCCGGAGCTGCGCGTAGACCAGCGTCACACCCACCACGACGAAGATCAGCGAATTACCCTGCCCTAGCAAACCGAGTCGGCTCAAGGTGAACAAACCAAGCAGGCTCTCGAAGGCAAAAAAAATGAACTGCTGCGCGAACATCAGCACCAGCAGCACATTGATCTGCCCGCTCTTGAGCAGCGTCAGCACCTTCACGGGCTGGCGTTTACCGCGCCGCGCCGGGGGCAGTGTCTCTTTGAACATGAAGATCGTCAGGAAGATTGAGATCAGCGAATAGACGGCGGCGACGAACGCGGGCAGCGCCAAGTTATCGCTGACTTCGAGCGTGATGATCGAGATCAGGGGTCCGAAGATGAAGCCGAGCCCGAATGCCGCGCCCGTCAAGCCGAGTCCCTGCGCGCGCGTTTCCTCGGTGGTGATGTCGCTGAGGGCGGCTTGCGCGGTCGCCAGATTCGCGCCGAACAGCCCATCGATCACCCGCGATAGGATGACGATGGTCAGCGAATTCGCCGCGCCGAGCATGATGAAGCCGATACACGTCGTGATCTGGCTGATGAGCAGGAGCGGTTTGCGTCCGAAGCGATCAGAGAGGGCGCCCATAACCGGCACGCCGATCAACTGCGCGAGCGGGAATGACGCCAGCACAATGCCGATTTCCAGCGGTGTCGCGTTGAAGCGGGCAGCATACAGGTGCAGCAGTGGCAGTAGTACCGTCAGCCCCAGTACATCCACCAGCGTGAGGACAAAAATGGGCGCGGCGCGGTCGAAGTCGAGTTTTGCGGTCATGCGCGTTAGGCGAGTCTACGCTCGTTCCCCAACGCGGCGTTCTTTGCCGTCCAGCAACCGCTGGATGTTGCCACGAAAGCGCGCGAAGATCAGCACGACGATCAAGCCGATATACAGCCCGTATTCGGCGGGCAGCGTGTGCTGATAGATGAGCAGGAGCACCCACACGGTCGCTACGCTGAAGGCGATCAGCACCGCCAGCGACATATAGCGCGTGAGCAGCAGCACCACCCCGATGATCCCCAAGAAAACGGCGACGACGTGCAGCGGAACGATCAAGATCAGCGTGCCGAACGCGGTCGCCGCGCCTTTGCCGCCTTTGAAAATGCCGGTGACGATGTAGGCAAACAGCGACCAGTTGTGCCCGATGATCGCCACAATGCCGCCGAGGAAGGTCGCAAGAATGATGTTGTCGCTGAGGAGCAGCCGCGCCACCACAATGGCAAGCGCGCCTTTGCCGATGTCGATGGCGACAACGAGCCATCCCCATCCCGCGCCGAGTGCGCGCATGACGTTGGTACCGCCCATGTTGCCACTGCCGGTCTCGAAGATGTTGACGCCCTTCAATCGGGCGATGATATAAGCTGTCGGTATCGAGCCGAAACAGTAACTCAGGACAACGATCAGGATGATGATGGGAAAGTCGATGTTCATCGCCGGGGAGGTTCCTCTAATAAGATTCGCAGCTTCTCGTTTTCAATGACAACACTGATTATAGCGATTAGCGACGCTGTGAAACATGAGATAAAAGGGAATAGCAGATAAATGAAGCTGAATCAGCAGTCAGTCCGCTCACCGGTCGCGCGCAGAGTCGCGATTGCCGGGTTGCGCACGCCATTCGACATAAACGAATCGCGCGCTGCCCACCCTTGATAGCGACTGCCCGCCCCATCCACGTAGATGACGTTCAACCAGTGATAACCCTCGGCGGCGATTTCCTGCGTGCCGTCGATCAGCAGCACGCGCGCGTTGTTCGGGATGCGCGTCACCTGTGCCGCATTAGCACTCGGCTCTGCCCGCAAGCTGATCACATTCGCCGGGTCACTGCCTGAATAGACCGTATAGACGACACACGTTTGCCCGGTCTGCCCGCTGAGCGGGGTCGCGCCGAGTCCCGGCAGCAGCGTTGGCAGCAAGAACTGTGTCGGCGTCGGAGCGAGCGTGGGCGTGCGACCGGAGTCCACTGGCGGGAAGAGCGGCGCTTCGACCGTCGCCGTGATCTCCGGCGCGAACAGCGTCGACTCGACGCTCGGCGTCGGCGCTGCCGCTTGGGAACTGAGATTACAGCCTGTCAGAAAGATCAACAGAAAAAGCCATCTGCGCATTGCGACCCGTACTCATGCACAACATTACATTTCGCATTATAGCAGATGATGCGGATGGGTATAGATCGCGGCGGCGAATCATCATCAGATTCACATACTCCGTGCTATAGTGTATTACTAATAGACACTGCCTCGTAGGGATGCTTATGGCGCAA
>JACSRG010000714.1 GCA_014879865.1 Anaerolinea sp. | reverse complement strand
CAAGATTCGCGAGATCATCGAGAAGGAACTCGGCGCGCTGCCGACACGCTTCAGCCAGTTCGACGACATCCCGGTAGCGGCGGCGTCGCTCGGTCAAGTGCACCGCGCGCGCCTGCACAATGGGGATCGCGTCGTGGTCAAAGTGCAGCGCCCCGGCATTGCGGAAATCTGCCACACCGATCTCGCGGCGATGAACGTCGTCGCGCACATCGCCATGCGTTTCCGCTTCATCAGCCGCCGCATGGACGCCGTCGCGCTGATTCAGGAGTTCGGGCGCGTGCTGCTCGAAGAACTGAGCTACAAGCACGAGGCGCAGAACGCGATCCGCTTCACGCAGATGTTCAAAGATGACCTCGGCGTGTACATCCCGACGGTCTATACCGAACACTCGACCGACTGCGTGATCACCATCGAGGATGTGACGACGATCAAGCTGGACGATTATGAGGCGCTCGAAGCCGCCGGGATCAGCCGGAAAGCGGTCGCCTCACGCTTGATGCAGACGTATCTCAAGCAGATTTTCGAGGAACGCTTCTTCCACGCCGACCCGCACCCCGGCAACCTGTTCGTCTACCCGCTGCCCGAAGACTCGGAGACGGCGCTGGCGCAGGATTGGGACGGCGGCAAACCGTTCTACCTGATCTTCATCGACTTCGGCATGATCGGCACGCTGACGCAGCAGATCGTCAACGGGCTGGTCGGCACAATGGCGGCGGTCGTCACCCGCGACTCGAAGAAGCTCATCCAGAGCTATTCGGAACTCGGCTTCCTGCTCCCCGGCGCGGATACGGATCGCTTGGAAGAAGCGACGCGCGCCGTGTTCGATCAAGTGTGGGGCTTGACGATGGAGCAGATGAGCAGCGTCAACTTCGACGACATGGCGGCTATCGGCAAGGAGTTCAGCGATCTGCTGTTCTCGATGCCCTTCCAAGTGCCGCAGGATTTCATCTACTTGGGGCGCACGGTCGGCATTTTGAGCGGCTTGTGCACATCGCTCGATCCAAGCTTCAACCCGTGGAGCGAGATGCAGCCGTATACGCAGAAGTTGATTACCGGGCGCTACGGATCACCGGGAGGCGAACAGCCGTTGTTCGGCTCGCCGATCCTGCAAAGCCTGTTCGGGGGCAACGGCGGATCGGCGCTGCTCGGCATCGGGCAAACGCTGATCGGGCGGGCGCTCGCACCGCAAAGCAGCACCGTGTTAGCCCGGTTGGAAAGCGGGGAACTCAAGCTGCGCGTCGAGGCGGCATCGGGCTTACAGCAGCAGCTTACGCGCATCGAAGGACAGGGCAAGAAGACCAGCCGCGCCGTGATCTTCGGCGCGTTCATGGTGACTTCGACGCTGTTCTACGTCAACGGCGACATCGCCCTCGCGGTGATCGGCTACGTGGTCAGCGGCGTGTCGTTCGTCGTGCTGATGTTCACGGGCGAATGATTGCCATTGAGCGACACAGGACGGGGCGTGCCTCGTCCTGTTTTGTTTGGTCGTGACCCCCAATATTTTTACGTATTTCACGAAGCTAAAATCTGCAAATGCTATATACTGAGTTGTATGTGAAGCTTCGTTTCATTCCTCTCTCCTCTCTACAGGAGGTTTCCATCATGCTCAATCGTAGCAAGTACGCGCTCTTGGTTATCGTCATCCTCATTGTCGGCGTCGCTGTTGTGCACGCCGCAGCCACCGGAAGCATTTCTTTCCTTGATTCGTCTTCACAGCCCGCTTATCAAGTGGATGGCACCAGTCTGACCGAAGACTACAGCGAGTGTGACCTCGTCACGATGATGATGACCGACGCAACTGGTCAGATCACCGACATTGACAACTTCTGCCTCGGCGAAGAGACAGTTCAAACGCTCACCGCCGGAGCTATCGACGGCAGCGGGTATGATTACACGGACTGGGGTTCGTATGACACCGGCTATATACCGACGATGGGACCGATCACGTACTCGGTGTTCGATACGGCGGATGGTGATGCCTGCGACAACAGCATAGGCGACGAAAACTCGGTCGAGTGCAGCGCGCTCCTCCTCAGCGGCACGGTGACCTGCCTCGACGAGGACTACTACCAACCCGGTTCACTCCCTGTGGGCACGGCGTATCCGGTCTGCGCCCGCCCGGCGACGACCGCATCGTGCCCGTACCCGCTGCCGGGTGGTTCGCGCGTCTACTCCGTACCGGCTGGCGCGCCGACCTTCTGGGCGGCAAGTCTCGACGCTCAGACGACTTTCAATCTGCCCGCCGGCACATGGTACATCAGCGAATTCAGCGGCGACTTCGCCAAGGTCTGGATCGCCTGCCAAGCCCGGATGGTCTGGATTCCGGCGAACGCCGTCGCGCGTTAACTACGCCCCTTCAGTCTGACTAAAAACAAGAGGCATCCCCTAAACAGGATGCCTCTTGTTTTTCCGCCTGCTGCGCCGCTTCTCTCAGACGAAAGTCTGACTCTGCTCCATCCTTTGGAGGAACTATTCTATTTTTCACGTTCTTCACGAGACACAAGAGTTAATCATCACTATACTAAACGATAGTATCTGTCTTACCTCAAAGGAATATCGATGTTACGTTTCGCTAAGGTCGCCCTTGTCGTCCTGCTCAGTGTCATGCTGTTTGCCAGTGTCCTCCCGGCGTCGGCAGCCGTCAATGCTGTCATCGACAGTGTCAGCTACAATGAATCGAACTGCGTACTGACCGTCGTTTGGACGGTCGAAGATGCTGGCAGTTACTACATTCAAATCTGGGATGATGGCACTCTCGTCTACGAACTCGTCTCCAGCTATAGTGCGGGGCAAACGATCACCACGCAGCTTAAGGCGGGTGCCTATGGCAGCATCAACCCCGGCATCGGCATTCTGGTCGGTGTTCCCGGTGAAGGTTACACCGATTTCGTTGACCCATACGAATACCCGGCGGGAAGCTGCACAACCGGCGAGTGGACGCCCGTCGATGGGGCGACCGCAGCTTGCACTGTCCCGCGCCCGTCGGCTGCGGTGATCTACAGTGTCCCGGCTGGCGCGCCTGCGTTCTTCCAAGCCAACGCCGAATCGCGCACGACCTTCAGCCTGCCCGCTGGCACGTGGTACATTACCCAATTCAGCGGCGATTTCGCCCAAGTCTGGATTGCCTGCCAAGCCAACATGGTTTGGATCCCGGCGGACGCCATCGCCCGCTAACCACGCGCATTCAGTCTGACTAGGGTGTGTCTGCAAACTCTCTTTTTTGCGGTTTTCTCTTACCTCAGCCGCTGCGCTTCGGCTCAATCGCCCCTCTCCATGTGGCGTGAGGTTTGATAGTTTGCAGACAGCCTCTAAAAACAAGCGGCATCCCCTAAACAGGATGCCGCTTGTTTTTCCGCCTGCTGCGCCCCTTCTCTCAGACGAAAGTCTGACTCCCATCCATCGTTGGTTGGAATTACTAATTTTTTTACGTTTTTCACGTACTTTAAAACATAATTGTGCCTATACTAATAGATAGTATTTGCTTTGCATAAGGGGAATAGATCAATGTTCCGTGTTGCTAAGTTCGCTCTTGTTGCCATCCTCGCCGTCATGCTTTTCGCCAGTGTCCTCCCAGCGTCAGCCGCCATAAGCGCCACCATCACCGACGTCAGTTACAACTCGTCGAACTGTGTTTTGACCGTTACATGGACGGTCGAAGATGCAGGCACCTATTACTTCCAGATTTGGGACGATTTCAATCTGGTCTATGAAGCAGTCGGCAGCTACAGCGCCGGTCAGACCATCACCTCACAGGTCAAGTCGGGCGCTTATGGCACGGTTGCCCCCGGCATCGGCATCTATGTCGGCGCTGACGAAGGTTCTGGCGACTCTGTTGACCCGTTTGTCTATGAACCGTCGGACTGCACGACCGGTGAATGGACGCCTGTCACTGCCAGCACCGCTGCTTGCACCGTCCCGCGCCCGTCGGCTGCGGTGATCTACAGCGTCCCGGCTGGCGCGCCCGCCTTCTTCCAAGCCAACGCCTGTCTCTTATACACATCTGACGCTGCCGACGACGGA
>JACSRG010000712.1 GCA_014879865.1 Anaerolinea sp. | reverse complement strand
GTTTCGACCTGCACCATGTCGCCGATCTCCTTCGCCAACCCGTTCAACTCGCCGTTGACGTGCAGTTCCATCAGCGGATCGCCCGCAATGCGGCGTGACAGTTCTTGCAGGTTGCCCTGCGCGATGATGCGTCCATGCCGGATGATGGCAATCTGGTCGGCGAGCATCTGCGCTTCGGTCAGGTTGTGCGTGGTGATCAGGAAGGTGCGTTCGTCACGCTGAAGCTCGACAATCGCGTCGCGCACCTGCTTAGCGCTTTGAGGATCCATCGCCGATGTCGGTTCATCCAAGAGCAGCACGGGTGGGTTGTGCAGCATCGCCCGCACCAGCGCGAGCTTCTGCTTCATCCCCTTCGAATACTCGCCTAGCGTCTTCTTGAGCGCGAACGTCAGCCCGAAGCGTTCCATCAGGTCAAATGTATTCTTGCGCCGCACGTCGGCGGGCAGATGGTACAACTGCCCGAAGAAATCAAGGTATTCAACCGCCCTCATGCGTTCGTACAAGCCGTGCTGCTCGGTCAGCACGCCGACATGCGCCCGCACTTGCTCCGGCTGCGTCACCACGTCGAAGCCCGCGACGCGCGCCACCCCGGACGACGGCGCGAGGATCGAGGTCAACATGCGGACGGTCGTCGTTTTGCCTGCGCCGTTCGGTCCCAAGAGCGCCAAGACCGACCCTGCCGGGACGTTCAAATTCACCGAGTCGACGGCTAGGAAGTCGTCATAGTACTTGGTCAGATTCTGCGATTCGATCATGTGTGGTCAACTTTGGATAGTACTCGCCGCCCTTGATTATCGCACAATTACGTCCAGACTGACGTGAAGGAAAGGTAAATCCAAACGAAGGTCATGGGTGGGGGGCGACCGTTCGCCACTTCGACTTGGTTAAAGCAAAGGACGACGGATGCGTCGTCCTTTGACTGATAGGTTTACATCTACCCCAACCCAAGTCAGGGGAAGGAGCGGCGCTTGCTTGCGCCTACTGTACGGACGTTTGCGCCTTCTGCGCGGCGTCCACCTGAGCGGCGGTTGGCTGGTTGCGGCGCAGGATAAACACCGCCAGCGCGATCACAAAGATGATCGCCGTCGTCACCTGCGAGGAATTGATCGTCGTGCCGGGGATGAACGCGATTTCCGCGCGCAGGAATTCGAGCATAAAGCGAATAAGTGAATAGCCCATCAAGTAGATCAGGAAGAAGTCGCCATAGCGGAACTGCTTGCGCCGCCGCGAAAAGAGGTTGAGCAGCACGACAAACAGGGCGATATTCAGCAGCGCTTCGTATAAGAACAGGGGATGAAAGCGCGTCGTCGAGGTCGGATAATCGACGAGGCTTTTGTAGGGCGACACGCGGTGTTCGGCGTCGATGTTGATACCCCACGGCAGCGTGGTGACCGCGCCGTACAGCTCTTGGTTGACGAAATTGGCGATGCGACCAATCGCTTGACCGAGCGGCAGGGCGATCCCGGCGATGTCGAGCCATGCGGGGATCGGCAGTTTATTGCGGCGCATATAGATGTACGCGCCGAGGAAACCGCCCAGCACCGCGCCGAAGATGCTCAAACCGCCGCTCCAGATGGCAATCGCGCCATTGGTCGTGTTGAAGAAGTTCTGAAGATACCATGCGGTATCCATGCCCTGCTCAACCGACGAGGCAGGCGGGAAAATGACGAACCACAGGCGCGCCAGCACAATCGCCGGAATGATCGCCCATGTCAGCGCACCCCAGATATGATCGGGGTCGCGTCCATCCCGCTTGGCGAGCCGTGCCGCGACCGTCGCCGCGATGATCATCGCAATGACGATGATGATCCCGTAGTACCGGATTTGCAGCCGGTCAAACAGGACGATGTATTCAGCTTGAAACTCCATGATCTGCCTCAGCTTTTGTCAAGATGTCTATAAACGTAGAACAGGCGCTGGATACTGGTGAGGTTCGTCCCGACTGCCAGCACCCACAACATCGGCACAAGCAGCGGTGGGATCAACAACAGCAGCAGCAGCGCGACAACACGCTCAAAACGTGAGAACAACCCGATTTTAACTGACAGGTCAGCCTCTCCAGCCCGTGCGCGGACATAGCTTACCACAAAACTGCCCATCAGGGATGCCAGACTTAACAGCAAATTCCCGTACTGATCTTGCGTGGCGAAGAAGTAAATCAACGCGCCGAAAATGAAGCCGTCGGCGTAGCGATCCAGCGTCGAATCGAGCACCGCACCGCGTCGATCTGTGCGCTTCATCGCCCGCGCGACCGCCCCGTCGAGCGCGTCGAGCGGCAGGCTGATCACCAGCAGCAGCCCGCCGATCTGAAGCTGACCGGCGGCGATGAATAACGCGCCGATGCCGACGACGATCAAGCCGATGATCGTGATCGTATCCGGGTGAACGCCCATGCGATGGACGGCGTTTCCCGCCGCGCTCACCATGCCGCCGGTCAGGGCGCGGATGCGGTCGGTCAGGGTAACAGGGGGGCTGGATTGGCTCATCAATCAATTCCTACGGGGCTGCATGTACCACTCGGTGAATTCTGCCACGCGCCCATCGTCGGAAAAGCGCAGCACGAAAATGTTGTCGAATTGGGCACGCAGCGTCCCATCCGGGTTGAGATAGGTCGTGCGCCCCTGCGTGACCGCCGTATGACCTTCGACCGCAAGCGGGTGATACGACGCCTCCCACGATTTCGGATCGTCGGGATTGTCCAGCCATGATTCGAGGATCGCGTCGCGTCCGCGTAGCGGCTCGTCGAACGGGTTGTAGTAACACAGCGCGTCTTCCGTATACAGCGCCTCGATCTGGGCGCGGTCATACGTCCGCCATGCTTGGATGTAGTTATCCAGCCATGTCTGCACACTCGCCAAGCTGATCATGGTGATCCCTTTCCGCGCAAAAATCGCGCTCGTCTCGCTAAAGTCGGTCTTGATATTTCAAGTGCAGCCCATTACACTTACGCCCATTCAGTACGGGGCGTAGCGCAGCTTGGTAGCGCGCAGCGATCGGGCCGCTGAGGTCGTGAGTTCAAATCTCGCCGCCCCGACAACTAGGGACAAGGCATGCCTTGTCCTTTCGCATTTATAGGGGTGAACGTCCTCGCTGCCGCATGATCTCGAAGGCGATCACCGCGCTGGCGGCAGTTGTACCGAGCGATTCGTCGAAGTGCCGCCCATAGGGGATGCTCAGGCGCAGGTCGGCAGCATCCGCGAATGATCGCGTGATCCCGCGCTTCTCCCCGCCGATCACCACGAATAATGCCCCTGTCAATTCCGCTGCGTAGATCGACACCGCCCGCTCTTTATCCGCAACCGCGACTTTGAGTCCGTGCGCGCGAAAGAAATTCGCCGCGTCTTGCGTCGTCTCCGCGACCGCTGTCGGCATCCATTCCGACGCGCCCGCCGACGAACGTGCCACGACGCCTGCCGCGCTCATCCAGTTGCGCGGACGCACGACCAAGCCGTTCGCCCCTGCCGCGTAGAACGCGCGCACCGCCTGCCCGAAGTTGAACGGGTCTTCGACGCCATCCAGCATGACCACCAGCGGGCGGTCATTCCCGGCGATCAAATCGCCTAATGGCACGAAACGACGGTCGCCAACCAGCGCGATCACCCCGCCGTGCGATTTTCCCTGTGCCTGCTGATCGATGTCATCCGTGCTGACCCACGCGACCGGGATCGCCGCGCGCTCCGCCATCCGAGCCAATCGACCCATATCCCGATCCCGCTTATGCTGCTCGTCGCGCCGGATCAAAATACGGTGAATCGGGCGGCTGCCCGCGCGCAGCGCCGCCTCAATCGAGATAATTCCCTCTAAAATCGCTTGTTCAGTCATTCTCACCCTCGCGGGCGGAATTATAGCGCGCAGGCATGCATTTCCGCGAACGAGGTAGCCCATCTACCCATTCGAATTTACCTCTCTTCTCCCATATCCCCTAGCGAAACGGATCATTACAATTCACATTGACGTAAAGGTGAAAGAGGGAAACATGAAATCTGGACGTATTCTATTCCTCGTCGCGGCATTAATCTCCGTGCTGGTGATCTCCAGCGCAGTGTTGGGTGC
>JACSRG010000710.1 GCA_014879865.1 Anaerolinea sp. | reverse complement strand
TTCACCCCTTCGCCCTGAGGGAGAAGGGGACGGGGGATGAGGGCTACAATGAGTTTGCAGACACATCCATAGCTAACAGGACATCCACTCCGATGATCACGTTTGACCGCACCGTCACCATCGACGCGCCGCCGCGCATCGTCTTGCGGATGATTCACCAGATCGCGCCGCCGCAGCACGAGGATCGGGCGCAGCATGTGTTAGCCGTGCGGGCAAATGGACTGTGGAATGTCTTCTACTGGCAGCCTGAGGGCAGACGCCGCACCTATCTACGCTACATCGTCACGCCGACCGCCGACGCCTTCTGGATTGCCTCGTCGTCAACGAATCTGATCCGCGCATTGGATAATCTCACACTGCCGATCTCACCCACAGCGAGAGAGATGGCTTACGGACGCCTGAATTGGATCGTCGAGCGGTCGCAGACGACATATGCCGATCATCAAAAGACGCTTCGCTCCGGTCTGCTGAAAATCACGGCGGTTGTGGCAGTTGCCGTTTCGATTCTCGTTTCGCAAACCAGACAGCAAGCGAACAATCTTACCGCTGTGCCGAGGTCTACCCGCTACGTGCCGCGCCCTACTGCAACGACACCCTTCAACGGATCGCCCATAATCGTTGTTCCGCCGAACGTTCCCATTGCAGTGACGCAGCGCGATGGTTTTGCTTATAGCCTTGCGGATCACTGGTTATTTGGCGACGACTATCCTCAGCACAGCCTCGGTTGCTTTTTCACCAGTGAAATCACCTGTATCGACCAGCTTCAACACGCGCAGGGAGACTTCTATGTCAGTTTCAGTACGCTGCGACTCGCCCAAACCCCGACTGAAAGCCTGAGCGGTATGATGACTTTCTACCAGCGCATCCTCGAAGCGCGTGGCGTGGTGTTCGACGTAGTCGAGACAGCCGACCGGATGATCAACGATCACGTGGCAGGCGTGTTAAACGGCGCTTTGAACGATCAATCCGCTGCGGTGATGATCGTCGCGCTGCGGCTTGACGTGGATCGCGTCCTGCTGTTCGTCGCCGACGGCACATCCAGCTCGTTGGATCTCTATCGTCAAGATATCCAACGGCTGGTCGGCAGCATTCGCGTGGATTACCGTCCTTGAGTGGCAGTAGGAGGGGTTCACACCGCTTCTGTCACCGGACGCGCGCGCCACATATGGATCCGCCGCGGTGCAACCTCACCCGGTCGTGATGTCCCACGCGGCGAGATCGGCAAGGAAGCGATGCGCGGTCAGGTCAAGGTGGAGCGGCGTCAGGCTGGCGTAGCCGTTATGCACCGCCCATAAATCCGTGCCTTCCTCATCGGTCATGCCGCCCGGTTCGGGTCCGACGATGCGATAAACCGAACCCTCGACCGCCAATTCGTCGGCATACACGCGGACGCCCTGCCGCGTCAGGCGCAGCCCTCTGACCCGGTCAGCGTGCGGGATGTTCAGATTGAGGATCGTCATCGGCGGCAGCCCTTTGAGCAAGACCATCTGCGCGACCAGCGCGGCGATGCGCGCGGCTTCGGCGTAGTCTTCGACGCGGGCGGCGTCGCGGTGGTTGAGCGAGACCGAAATCGCCGGGACGCCCTGAATCGCCGCTTCGAGCGCTGCCGTCACCGTGCCGCTGTAGGTGATGTCCTGACCCATGTTCGCCCCCCGATTGATCCCCGATACGACGAGTGCGGGGGGCCATTCGACCATGCCGAGCGCTGCGAGCGCGATGCAGTCGGCGGGAGAACCGCCTACTGATGTCCCCGCCGAGCCATCCGCCAGCGTGATCTGCTGCACGGGGATGTCCTGAAACAAGGTCTTTTTGTGCCCGCTGGCGCTCTGGTTGAGGGCGGGTCCGATCACCTCGACTTCACCAAGCGGGCGCATGGCGGTCGCCAGCGCAAGGATACCGGGGGCTTGGATGCCGTCGTCGTTGGTCACGATAATGCGCGTCAAGTTGCTTGAACTCCCTACAAAGGTTAAACACATTTGTGCTGAACTGCACAGAATGTCTCATATAATGGTTGTGTAGACTTCGTATTGTAAACCGAAACGTTTGCGATTACAGTACGAACTCAACGGCATATGCGACAAGGAGGTTTCGCCCATGCCGGACGGCAATGACTTCAATGACATGAGCTTCCTCGAAGGCGTGAACAAGTTTCAAAACGCACGCTTCCGCGCCTTCTGGGACGAGATGATGGGACTGCTGCGCGGTCAGCCTGCCGAACTGCTGAGCTTCGACGAAATTCGCACGCGGCTGCGCTTACGGGAAGAATACTACAAGGGACTGCAAGAAGTCCCGCTGGATCAGATTGTGGGAAGTGTCGGGCGGTATCGTGATTTTACGGGGAGCTTCCTGCCGAAGAAGAACAAAATGCAGGAACGCTGGAGCCGCGTGTATGCGGTCGCCAGCGGGATGATGGGCTTGCCGCCGATTGAGCTGTACAAGGTCGGCGATGTGTATTTCGTGCGCGACGGCAATCATCGCGTGTCGGTGGCGCGGCAGATGGGCGCGAAGACGATTCAGGCGCACGTCACCGAACTGCCGACGTCGATCTGTTTGCGTCCGGGCGTATCCGCCTCGGAATTGGACGATCTCACCGCCTACGCCGAATTCTTGGACATCACGCGGCTGCCGTATACGCGCCCGTCGCATCAGTCGATGGAATTGAGCGAGGCGTCGCGCTACGACGATCTGCTCGGTCACATCTACCTGCACGGCGCGGTCATGGGGCGTAAGGACAACCGCAGCGTGCCGCTCGACGAGGCGGCGGCGGACTGGTACGACAACGTCTACCGTCCGGCGATCACGCTCATTCGCAAGTACGACATGATGCAGTACATGCCCAAGCGCACCGAAGCCGACCTGTACCTGTGGATGGTCGATCACCTGCTCGAAGTGAAAGAGGCGTACGGCGAACAGGCAAGCAGCCGCAGTTTCAGCGATGCGCTGGTCGATTACCTCGCCAGCCGGGGGATCAGCGTCCCGCGTGATCTGCTGCACGAGAAGGATTCGACGGTCACAATCGCGCGCGCTGATGTCGAAAAGCAGCTTGCCGAGTACCGCGAGCGGCTCGACCAGATGAAGCAGATCACCGAGATCGCGCCGATCCGCGTCAATGGCGACGAACCGTAGACCCGCCGCTCAAAGTCTGTTAACATTCCCCACGAAAATGTTAGCAGTCTGAGGTTCGAGCGTGCCCAAGCCTTTGATGGTGATTCCGGTCTCCGCCCCGGTCAAGCAGGCGGAATTTGATTTGTATGCCACAATCAGCGACGCACTGGCAGACGCCGGGGAGTCGCTGGAGGATGGCGATGTGCTGGCGGTTTCGAGCAAGTACGCGGCGATCAGCGAAGGTCAGATCGTCACGTTGGACGACATCGTCGTCACGCCCGAAGCTGCCGCCCTCGCCGAACGCTACAGCATGAATCCGCGCATCGCGGCGCTGGTCGCGCAGCAGGCGGATCACGTATTCGGCGGGATTCCGGGCTTTCTGCTCACGTTCAAGGACGGGATTCTCTCGCCGAACGCGGGTATCGACCGCTCGAACATCCCTGCCGGGTATGCGGTCGTGTTTCCGCCGCGCCCGTATGCGACAGCGGCAGGCATCCGCGCGGCGATGCGCGAACGGCTCGGCGTGGACATCGGCGTGATTTTGACCGATAGCTGGCTGATGCCGGGGCGCATCGGCACGACGGGCGTCGCGCTGGCGACGGCGGGTTTCCGTCCCGTGCAGGATGAGCGCGGCAAGCCCGATCTATTCGGCAACCCGATGCAGGTCACGCGCCGGGGCATCGCCGACACGATTTGCGCGGCGGCGCAGTTGGTCATGGGCGAACGTGACGAGGCGACGCCGTTCGCGATTGTGCGCAACACGGGCGTCGAACTGATGGACATCGACCTGAGCGCGGCGGATGTGTCGATTGAATGGAATAACTGCATCTACGTGCAGTCGCTCACCGAAGGGGCGCTGACACGGATCGAAACGGCAGGGGATTAGGCACACACGACAGTGCTATTTAACCCCACCCCCGACCCCTCCCCGAATTCAGGGAGGGGCGCAAACACGAG
>JACSRG010000230.1 GCA_014879865.1 Anaerolinea sp. | reverse complement strand
GGCGGTCCATCGATCACAGGTCTGCTCGTGCAGTGGATCAGCGCGCCGTTGGCGGTCGTGTTCGACGCGATTTCGTACCTGTTTTCGAGCATCAGCTTCGCGCTGATCCGCACGCCGGAGCCGTCGCGTGAACCGCGTCCGGCAGATACGCCGACGGGCAGTTCGGTGCTGACGGAAATCCGCGAAGGCTTGGCGGTTATCGCCGCCGATCCGCGTCTGCGCGCCCTGATCATCGGGATGGCGCTGCGCTCGTTCTTCGGCAATTTCTACGCCGCGCTGTACGACATCTACCTGATCCGCGACATCGGCTTGACGCCCGCCCTGCTCGGCGTGGTGGTGAGCGCGGGCGGCGTCGGCGCATTGATCGGCGCGCTGACCGCCGACCGCATCCAGCGGCGCTTCGGCGTCGGGCGGACGATCACCGGGTCGCTGATCGTGAGCGCCGCCGCCGGAATCCTTACGCCGCTCTCGCTCTGGCTCGGCGCGCTTGCCCCGGTCGCGCTGATCGCCGCGCAGATCATCGGCGACGGCGCGATGCTGATCTTCTTCATCAACGAGACTTCGCTGCGCCAGATCATCGTGCCGGATCGCCTGCTCGGACGCACCAACGCGACCTTCGCCTTTCTCGCGCAGGGGATCTCGCCGGTCGGGGCGCTGGTGGCGGGCGGTTTGGCGACCGTCTTCGGCGCGCAAGTCACCTTGTGGATCGCCGTGAGCGGTATACTCGTGACGGCGCTGTGGGTCGCGCGGTCGGCGCTGCGTCGCATCGAAACGGTTGGCGAAGTGATCGGCAGCTAATGTGGTCTGTCGAAAGAAATTCACGAGGATTCGGCGTATTTGCAGGGACGCGCAACGGCGCGTCCCGTCGTTTTTTGACCCCATCCCGAATTCAAAGGAGGCTTACAGGTTTTTGAGCTAGCCGTAGGCTTAAAACCTACGGCGACGAATGTGCAAATCCCCAGCATTTGTTAATCAAGACCCGTCAGAGGAGTGTCTTGCGTTTGCCCTATTCATGTTACGTTTCGTCTCTTGCTTTCTCTGAAATTCGGATAGAATTTTAAAAGATTATTGTCTGCCTAATGCACACCCACTGATGAAGACCATGGGAGTTTCGATGAAGAAATGGGCATGGAGTCTTTTGTGCTTGCTGGTACTGTCCTTGAGCGTTTTGCCCGTGTATGCCGGATCGATCACCGTTACGACGCTGACCGATGGAACTGGCGTGACGGGGTGTTCGCTGCGCGAAGCGATCACACAGGCGAATGCGGGCGTCGATGGTGACGGCTGCACCGGAGTGACCGCCAGTCCGAACACGATCAACCTATCGGTGGGCGGGAACTACACGCTGACGACGGGCAGTGAACTCACCGTCACCAGCAATATCACTCTGCAAGAGAGCGGCGGAGTAACCGCGATCATCCAAGCGGCAGCAGTCGTGGATACGGTGGGTTACAGTGTCTTTGCCGTGGATGGCGCGTCCGCCGTGCTGACGCTGAACGGCGTGACGGTGCGCAATGGCGGCAAGACAGCTACTTCCCTGCTGGGCGGCTGCATTACCTTGATCAGCGGCGGGGATGTGACGCTGACAGGAGGGGCGGTCGTCGAAGGCTGCCGAAACAACGGCAACGGCGGCGCGATCTTCGCCTTCAACAGCAACGCGGTGATCACCATCACCAACAGCACGGTGCAGAACAGCATCGCGGCGGGGAACGGCGGCGGCATCATGTGCGGTTTCTGCACGCTCACCTTGACCGGCGCGACGATTTCGGATAATCAGGTCGATCCAACCTTGGGCGGTGCTGGGACTCAGGGCGGCGGCATCTACTGCAACAACTGCGTGCTCAGTGTGAGCAACAGCACCTTCTCGAATAATCAAGTGAAGGGTCAGTCTGGCTTGAACGTCGTGGGCGGCGCGATCAGCGTGAGCAGCACCAGCGGCACGCCCGCGATCAGCGGTTCGACCTTCAGCGGCAACAGTGTGAGTGGGGGCAGCAGCAACAACGGCGGGGCAGTTGCCAAGTCGGGCAGCAGCACCTTGAGCATCAGCGGCAGCGTGTTCACGGGGAACAGCGTCAGCGGTTCAGGAGCAAGCGGCGGCGTGTTCTACGTTAGCGGCAGCGGCAGCACGCTCAATGTGACGAGCAGCCGCATCCAGAGCAATATCTCATCCACGACGACGGTCGGCGATGTCCTTGACCTAAATGCCGCTTCGAGAGCCTCAATCACCGGGTCGTGCATCGTCAATAACGGCGATACTGCCATCTCCGACACCGACGCGACGAATATCACGACGGCGACGGGCAACTGGTGGGGAACGTCATGGGGACCGCAGATCGCCGGAGTGACGGGCAGCCGGTACAGCAACGGCGACAGTATCACCGGGAACGGGACATCCGCAGTCAATGTCGGTTGGGCAACCGGCGGCAACGAGATTCTCATCCCACCAACGGGAAATTGGCTCACCGCCGTGCCCACCGTCGCCGGGGCGCAGTGCATGAGCTGCACAGGGGTCAGCTCGATTGGTCACGGGCGGACGTGTTCGTAAACCGGACTCAGCTTCCCCAGTCCGTCTGTACCCAAGTTATGAGTAACGTTTCTCTCATCCCCTCCCCGAATGCCAAGCTCCGCTTGGACGGGAAGGGGGTTTCGTTAACTTGGTGCATAGAGGACGTGCCGTCGCGCCTTACAACGAGCCTAAGCGGCAAAAGGGGCACATCAGCATGGCAGCTATCGTGACACTCACCGTGTGGATCGTCTGGTTGATCTTCTACTGGCGGGGTGGGCTGAAAACGCTCAAAGACATCCGCGCGGCGGAGCAACCGCTGGATCGCGTCATCTTGATCGGGATCACCTGCCTGAACATCGTGCTGGTGCTGCTGCTGGTGGAGACCCTCCTGCGCGGTGATCCCTCCGGCGTGCTCAACTGGGTTGGCGTCGGGGTGGCGGTGCTCGGCGTGAGCGGCACATTCTACGCGCGGCACACGCTCGGTCGCTTCTGGACGGCGCAAAACGCGCTGCAAACCGATCACCAGATCGTCAGCAGCGGCGTGTATGGTATCGTCCGCCACCCGATTTACACGGCGTGCCTGCTGATGTACGCCGGGACGTGGCTGGTTGTGGGAACACCGTTCGCGCTGGTCATCGCGCTGGCGATCTGCGCGCTGTACGTGCTAAAGACGGTCAACGAGGATCGGTTTCTACGGGCGTCGCTGCCGGGCTATGACGCTTACGCGGCACGGGTGCGCTATCGCCTCGTGCCGCTCGTGTGGTGACGGCTACGCCTTCTTCTCCCGGTGGTCGCGGATTTTCCGCATGTATTGTAACGCATCCGGCGTGACGCAGTCCGTCTGCCCGTGATCCACGACTACCTTGCCGACGCGCCCTGCGACCCCTTCGGCTTGCGGGCGGAGTCCGTCGCTGCGCACGCCGAGCGCGATCAGCACGCCGTTCATGCCATGCCGTACGCGATTCTTCGCCGTGTGGATTTCCGCCTCGATCCGGTGCAGGTACGGCTCGAAAAAGCTGTCGGGCAGGGCGGTGTCATCGTAAGCAATGCGTGACAGCAGCCCCCAGCCCGCATAACCGATCCATTCGTCGTCGGACTGCGTCCACGCTGCCATCTTCTTGAGCGCAAACGGAGTCTTGGCGACGATGCCCGCGAGATAATCGGTGGTGGGGTAGCCTTTGACTTCGCCGATCCAGCGGTCGATCTGCGCCTCGGTGATCTGCGCCGGGTCGATGATCATCGACGCCAGCACGCGCGCGTCATAGTTGCCGGACTCCCACAACTGCACCGCCAGCGCGTGATCCTTCTTGATCTTCTTTTGCAGCACCTTGACGTTCGCCGTCGAGACCCCGAACAGCGCCTCTTCGACCCCGTGCCGCTTGTAAATCTTGCGATTCTGCTCCGTGCCGTTCGCTTCGAGCGCCTGCATCACGTCGTCAAACTGCATCGTACCGCCTCCATGACCTGCGACCTTCCCTTATACGAACTGACTCTAGGGTCTGTCTGCAAACTCATTGTAGCCCTCATCCCCCGTCCCCTTCTCCCTCAGGGCGAAGGGGT
>JACSRG010000708.1 GCA_014879865.1 Anaerolinea sp. | reverse complement strand
CTCGACGTGCAGACGGCGGTGGCGGAAGCGCTGGCGGGACGGAGCGGCGCAGTCGTGGTGATCGGCGTGCCGGACGGCAATGTGCTGGCGCTGGTCAGCCTGCCCACCTATGACCCGAATACGCTCGACGCAAACTGGGATCAACTGGTCGCCGCGCCGGGCAACCCGTTCTTCAACCGGGTGATTCAAGGGCGTTACCAGCCGGGCGGCGCGCTCGAAACCCCGCTGATCGCCGCCGCCATGCTGACCGACATCCCGCTCGACACGCTGGTCTCGACCGCCCCGATCACGCTGGAAGACCTCGAACTGAGCTGCGCTGTGCGGCTGCCGCAGATCGAACTGACGCTGCGTGAAGCCTATGCCTTCGCGTGTCCGGGCGCATTCTCCACGCTGATCGATCCGCTCGGTGCGCGCACGCTCGAAGCCGTCTTTGACACCTTCCGCCTCAACGATCTGCCGCTCATCAGCGGCTATGATGCGCCCGCTGCCGCGCCGTCGCTCACGCCGACCGTGCCGCCCGCGCCCGTTCGCATCACAGCGGATAACGCGCTCGAAACCGCACTCGGTCAGGGGCGGCTGACGGTCACACCGCTCAGTATGGCGCTGATGGCAGCGGGCATCGTCAACGACGGCAACGCGCCGCAGCCGTATCTGCTGCTGCAAACGCGCGCGCCGAACGGCGAATGGGTCGATGCATGGACGCCGCGCCCAAGCCTACCGATCACGACGACCAACACCGCCCGCCGCCTGCAAGACCTGATGCGCAGCGCGGTCGCCTTTGGCGCGGCGCAGAACGCCGGTCGTCCCGGCATTGACATCGGCGGACATGCCGCCGTCGCCTATTCCGGCGAAGGGTCGCTGGTGTGGTTCGTCGGCTTTGCGACCTTCGGCGGCGAACAAGGCGCGGCGGTCGCAGTGATTGTTGAGGACAGCGCCGATCCCGGTTTGGCGGCGGACATCGGCGGGACGGCACTCGCCGCCGCGCAGGCAGCAGTCACCGCTGGAGGCTCACGATGAAAATTTTGGCACTCGAACGTGAACGTGAGGGACTTACGGCGCAAGATTTCGCGCCCTACCTCAAAGCCGAGGCGCAGCGCCTCTGGGAACTGGTACAGGCGGGGATCGTCCGCGAGACGTACTTCGACCGCGATCAGCATACCGCCGTGCTGATGCTCGAATGCGACGATGCGGACGCGGCGCGGTCAGCGCTGGCGACACTGCCGCTCGTCCAAGCCGGGTTGATCAGCTTCGATCTGATTCCGCTCGTCGCCTATTCGGGGTTTGCGCGGTTATTCGCCGCTGCCACCAAACCATCCGACTGAGTTCAGCCACCGTGATTTTGGCTCGTTGTCTTGACAAAATAGACACCCTTCACGGTTTCGCCCGTCGCCGTCTCAATGACTGCCGGGTGTACACCAAAGCCGAGCGCGATTTTGAGCGTGTAGTTTTCCGGGTGATCGAGCGACGACCACGAACGCATCTGGTAGCAGTTGAGGTCGCCCGATAAGCGCACGGCGGCTTGCTGAAGGGCGCGTCCATAGCCCCGCCGCCGATACTCAGGCTCGACCGCAAAGGTATTGACGAAGGTCTCCATCAGAGCAAGCGAACCGGGGAGTTCGAGCGACTGTACGCGCAGCGAGAGGTGTCCGATCACGTCGTTTCCGCCTTCCACCGCCACGCCCAGATAGTGACATTCGGGATCATGCGCCCCATTCCGCAGCGCCCAACGCGCCATACGAACGCGCTCCAAGTGCAACACGTACCCACCCCATAGACGATGAGCCGGGTCAAAGACAACCACGCACGCCATTCGGTTTTGACCTTTCGTCTGAATGTATCACCCGCCCTCCCACATGCGCGGGCGCAGGTGGAGCTTCTTCGACCACTTCGCCGTCTTGCTGTGGACATGCACCAACCACGAACTGTAGCGATCCGTATGGTTCGCCTGTTTGAGTGCCGCCAAAAACCCCGGCGCATCACTGAACGGCTCAAGCTGCATCAGCGCGCGCCCATACTCGACTTTGCTGTGTGCGTCCGAGCCGACCGTGCCGACCAAGTGATGTTCTTGCGCGAAGGCGACGGCTTTCGCATTGTCTTCGGGGTAAATACAGCGCGAATTGAAGATTTCGATAGCATCCACCTTGTCGATGATTTCCAGCAGATCGCTTTCCTGCCATGCGCCTTTGCGCAGACGGTCAAACGGGTGACTCACGCTGATCACCGCGCCCTGATCGCGCAACCGCTTGATCGTCTCGTCAGGCGTCAGCCCTGCCGGGATCGACTCGCTCAGGAAGTAACCGAGCAGTTCGCCGCGATCCGTCATGATCTCTTCGCCGACGATCACGCGATCCGGCGCGAGTTTGTGCCACGCCAGCGCCCCATTCGCCGTGTTGTGATCGGTCAGCGCGATCCGGTCGATCCCGCGCTTGTCGCACATGCGCAAAATCGTCTCTAAGTTGACGATACAATCTTTTGACCAGCACGAATGACTGTGAAGTTCGACTTGCAGCATACGTTCGCCTTCTTGTCGTTATGCGCTTCTCATTCTAGCAGTTGACGGAGGCGCGTTTCAACTGTGCTATAATACGCCCGCATTTTCAACCGTCAGATAAGCGTCAAGTTGTGCGCCGCTACTTGTGGCAGACTGACGCATGGGAAGAATGTGTTGAGACAAGAAACAACTATGGATCATGGATCCCATTTACATGCACCGCCGCGCTTTGTCCTCTGGTCGATCATCGGTCTCTTTCTGCTGCTTATCATCGCGGCGCTCGGCGGTTTTGCTTATTTTTCCAGCGGACGCCTCAGCACGCTGATCCCTTACGCGGCGGCGGGGGTGTTCGTCGTGCTGTTCGGGATCATCGGCGGCGTATTTCTGTTCCGTGACCGCCTACCCCGCTTGCTGTGGGTCTGGGTCACGCTGACCATCCTTGTGCTGGTGATCGCCGCTGCGGTCGGCGGGGTGCTGATCTTCCGCAACAACCTGCCCCCGCGCTATCAGGAACAAATGATTACCGAAGTGCCGTTCATGAGCGGGTTCTTCCGTTCGTTGATGCCGCCGACTCCGGCGGGCGGGTCGCTGCCGACGGCACAGCCCGGCGCAGGCGGGATCAACCCGCTGGATTTGCTCGGCGGTGGTTCGCCGCAGGTGACGGAGGAAGCGACGCCTGCGGCAACCGCTGAAGCGACCGCCGAGGCAGTGAGTCTCGTGCTGACGCCGACACCCACGCTTGAACCCACTGATCCGCCCACCGCCGCGCCGACAGTCGCACCCACCGCGATCCCGACGCTTCAGCCGACCGAAGCAGCCGTCATGGTCGCGCAGGAAAACCTGACGCCCGTGCGCGGATTATCGGCGCGAATGTTTGGCTTCACGCATGTACAGCAGGGCTGGAACAACTGTGGTCCCGCCAATACGACGATGGTCTTGAGTCATTACGGCTGGCAGGGCAATCAAGACGACGCGGCAGGCTGGTTGAAACCTGTTGACGAGGACAAAAACGTCAGCCCGACCGAGATCGTCAGCTTCATCAACACACAGACTGGTGTGCGCGCCGTCACGCGTATCGGCGGCGATATGGAACTGCTCAAGCAGCTCATTTACAACAACATCCCGGTCGTGATCGAAACATCCTATGCCCCCGAAGGCTATGACTGGATCGGACACTACCAGACGGTCGTCGGCTACGACGACAACGCGGGTGTCTTCTACATCTACGACAGCTACCTCGGCACGGGGATCGCGGGGGAAGGTTTGCCCGAACCGTATTCCGAATTCGACCGGGGCTGGCGCGACTTCAACCGCGTGTTCATCGCCGTGTATGACCAACCGCGCGAGAGCCTCGTGACGGAACTCCTCGGCGAACGCGCCGACGTTAACCGCGCGGCGGAAATCGCGCTCGAAACCGCGCAGGAGGAAGCCCGCATCGACCGCCGTGACAAATTCGCGTGGTTTAACATCGGTTCGTCGTACACCCGTCTCGGCATGTATCAGGAAGCCGCCAACGCCTACGATGTCGCGCGCCAGCTTGACCTGCCCTTCCGCATCACATGGTATCAGTTCGGACC
>JACSRG010000704.1 GCA_014879865.1 Anaerolinea sp. | reverse complement strand
TTCCAGAACAGGAGCACACTGTAACGCAGCACCGCGATCAATTGGCGGAGGGTAAAACTTCCAAGAAAGCGAATGCCCAGCGCGCTTAACACCGCCAGCGTAATCACGCCGATTACGTAGCCAACCAGCAAGCTGCCCCACTCAACGCGCCCCGTCACCGCTACCCACAAGAGGCTGATCGGCAGCGCAGGGACAAGAATATGCCGCATCACTGCACCTCCGGCACTTGGGCGATTCTCGGCAGCGCTTGACAGGTATCAAATGCCTCCGCCGAAAGCAGTTCAGGCGGCAGCACCGCGCAGGTGTAAATGGTCGGCTGTGTGATCTGGCTGACCGTCGCCTGTGCCATTTCGATCAACGGTGCAGCAAAGATGCCCAAGACCACGCAAAACGCCAGCAGCAGCGCAGGCGCTAATGGGCTGTCCGGTCGATGCGCTTCGATCTCGACGGTTGCATGAGGCAGCGGCGCGGCGTCATGCTGCTGGCGCGGTGCGCGCTGAAAAATCCACTGCCATGTGCGCGTCATGTAGATCAGCGTGAGAATGCCACCCGCGATCACGAGACCGAGGATCAGCCAGCTCTCCGCATCGACGCCGCTCCGCACCAGTGCCAGTTTGCTGATAAAACCGTTGAACGGAGGAACGCCCGCCAGCGCCAGCCCGCCGATGAGATACAAAATGCTCAACAGCGTATAGCCGCGCCCCGCTCCCTCCAAATCCTTGATGTCCGAGCTGTGACCATGCACGCGGCTCGACAGCGCGCCTGTGAGCATGAGCATTCCCGATTTGATGTAAGCGTGGTTGACGATGTAGATAATCGCCGCCACCAGCGCAATCGGCGATCCCCAGCCAATAGCGACCAGCATAAAGCCCACCTGCCCCAACGTCGAATACGCCAGCATTCGCTTGGCGTTCCACGTGCGCAGCGCCGACAACCCGCCGAAGAAAATGCCGATCAAGCCGAGAATGATCAGGATGTTCTGGATGAACTGCGCTTCCTGTGTGAAGTACAGCGTGTTGTTGCGGATGATTCCGTAAATGCCCACTTTGACGACAACCGACGAGAGCAGCCCGCTGACCGGAGTCGGCGCTGTCGTGTGGAAGTCGGGCTGCCAGAAGTGAAACGGCACAACCGCGCTTTTGACCAGCAGCGCGCTCATAAACATGACCGCCGCCGGAAGCGCCAGCAGCGGGCGTTCGCCGGACGCCAGTTCCTGCGCGATGTGCGCCATCGTCAGCGTGCCGAAGGTCGTATAGATCGCTGCGATGCTGAGGAGCAGCAGCATTGTGCCAATCCCGCTGATGAACAGGTACTTAATCGCCGCTTCTAAGCCCAACCGGTTATCCGAGACGGCGACCATGACTACCGACGACATGACCATCAATTCGAGGAAGACGAAGAACGTGAAGACATCGCCCGTGTAAAAACTGCCGGACAGTCCCGCGCCCACGCCCAAAAATGCGGGCATGAAAACCGGATAGGTCAGCGAGTGATCGCGGCACTGCAAGCAGTAGAGCAACCCGGCGGCGACCACTGTCGTCCCCATGACGGCGAACAGTGACGCCATCATATCCGCCACCAGCACCACACCGAAGGGTACAGCATAACCGCCCACCCGGTACACCTGCACGGCATTATCGCCGCCCTGCACATTGGCGATCAACACAGCGATGCTGCACAGACAAGCAATGATCCCGGCGATGAGTGCCACGACGCGCTGAACGCGGTTGTTCTGCGAAAACAGCAGACAGATCGCCGCGCCGACCAGCGGGACGATGATCGGAGCAATAACGAGCGGGTTATCGACGCCAGTCATCGGCTACCCCTTGAGCTGATCGACTTCATGCGAATCAACGGACTTGAAGCGGTTCGCCGCCACGTTGATCATGCCGAGCAGCAGCGCATACGATCCGAAGCCGATCACGACTGCCGTCAAGATGAGCGACTGTACCACCGGATCGCTCGGCTGCCCATTCGCCGCCTGATCGGTGTACGCCGGAACCTGCCCGTCGAACACGCCAGCGGAGAGCATGAACAGGTTGACGGCTGTGAATACGATGTAAAAGCCCATTGCCGCCTTAACGAGATCGCGGCGAAGCATCTGGAATACCCCTAAACCGAACATCAGCCCGGTGGTCACTGCAAACAGAATGCTCATAGCTGCTCAATTCCTTCCGGATTAGTAATGGCATTCAAAATGTTGATCAAGCTGCCGAACACGACCAGCGCGATGGCGATCTCAAACAGGGTGCTGGAGCTGAAATGCAGGTCGGCGGGCAGCGGAATGTCACCGAATTTGTTATGCGAGAAGAAATCGCCGCCGAAGAAGATCGGCAGGATGCCGTTCGCCAGCGCCAAGCTGAGCCCGATGCCGATGATGCGATCAGCCCGGATGTTACGCAGCCGCCCTACCCCGTAGCCGAACACCTGATACCACAGCGCCAAGCTGATGCCGCCGACTACCCCGGCTGTAAAGCCGTCGCCCGGCGCATAGCCGGAATAGAGAAGTTGAGAGAGCGCGATGATCGCGGCGAACGGCAGGAAGAGGGTTGCCGCAAGGCGCGTGAGCGGCGTCGTGATCTGGCTGACCGGTGTCGGAATCTGAAATACACCATCCATGTCGCGCCGCTTGGTCAGTTGCAGTACGGTCAGCGCGCCCAGTGCTGCCATGCTGAACACAGTGATCTCGATCATCGTGTCGGTGGCGCGGAAATCGGTGATCATCGCGCCGACTACGTCGGTCACGCCGACCAATTCAGTATTCGCGAGATACCACTCGGCGATGATGCTCTGGCGGTCAGGTCGGTTGATTACGGCGGCGAGCGCGAAGGCAGTGACGCCCGCGCTCACCATCACCGCGACGATCACATCACGGCGTAGGATGCTGCGACCACTCCCCCATAGGACTTCCGCCGCTCGCTTGCGCTTCTTCTCGCTGATACGGCTTAGCATGACGATGATCAACACCGCCGCCAGCGTCTCCACCAGTACCGTGACCAGCGCAACATCCGTTGCCGGTTCGAGCAGGAACACCCCGGCGATAGAATATCCGGCGACCCCCAACGCGAGTGCCGCCAGCAAGTGCCCCTTGAACAAAATGCTTGCCAGCGTCGCCACGAGCGACAGGATCAGCAGCACGGCTTTCAACATATCCGTCGATGCGGTGAGATCAAACTGTACCCCCGCCGTCTGCAAATACTGCGCCCCCGGCAGCACCATCAGCAAGCCGACCACGCCGAGGATCACCGCGAGGTAGTGGCTCAATTTACCGTTTTGCACCCGCAGCATGATGTCACCCACCCCATCGACGCGGCGCATAAACGCTGCGTAGCCCCGCGCCATATGGAACGGCTCCGGCAGTTCACGCATCCAGCGGGCACGCACGAAAAACAGCGCGACTCCGGCGGCGACGATGATCAGGCTGATGACGAACTCGGTGTTGATGCCGGTGAACAGGTGCAGCGAGAACTCGTCCGGCAGAATTGTGTCGAGCAGCGGATTGATCAGCGGTTCGAGCAGCAGCGCCGTCACCAGCGACATGAGCGCGATCACGCCGGGACCCAAGAAGATGAGCGGATTGGGCGCGTGGTGATGAGTCTCCTGCGCCTGATGTTCGTCCGCGTGTTCCTCAATAACCGGCGAGATACCTTCGTCTGACCGTGCCGGACGAAAGAACACATCCCACACAAAGATCGCGGCGACAATCACCAGCAGCCCCGCTGACACGAAGACGACCAACGCGATCAATGCGGCGTATTCGCCGTGATAATGCGTGAGCGCATGAATGAGCGTTTCTTTGGATACAAAGCCCATCAGAGGGATAATGCCCGCCATCGACAAACCGGACACGACCGCGATCACCGCGCCGATGGGCATCAGGCGCGCTAGACCGCCAAGTTTGTCGATCAAGCGGGTGCCGGTGGTGTGATCAATCGCGCCCGCCAGCATGAACAGCGGACTTTTGTACAGCGCATGACCGATAATGCCGACCATCGCCGCCAAGTACCCTTCATAATGCGGCAAACCGAGCAGCAGCACCAGCGCGCCGAGCCAACTCACGGTCGCGTAGGCGAGC
>JACSRG010000348.1 GCA_014879865.1 Anaerolinea sp. | reverse complement strand
CGTCAACGCCTTCACCGAGAAGCGCGGTCTCGGCTTCGACGTGGTCGCCGAAATGAGCGCGATTGGCGTACTGCCGAGCGCGCAAAGTTACCAGACGGTGGTCGATTATCTGGGCAAGCTAACGCGGGGGGGCATCCTCGCCGTAGACATCGGCAGCGCGGTCAGTACGCTGTCGGCGTCGGTCAGGAAGTTCACGGCGACCAGCATCCGCACGGACATCGGTCTGGGACACAGCGCGGGCGCACTGCTCGACAACGTGTCGTTGAGCGCCGCGCGCGAATGGCTGCCGTTCAACATCGACGACGAGGAGATCAAGGCATACGCGCACAATAAGACGCTGCGTCCTTCGACCGTCCCCGAAACGGTGCGCGATCTGTATCTCGAACATGCGCTGCTGCGCGCGGCACTGCGCACCATCCTGCGCGATGCGCGTCCCGCATGGACGCCCGATACGGCGCTGGATAATCCGAACGCGCCGCTGCCCTACTTCGAGCGCATCATCGGCGCGGGTGGGGGCATCACCGGGACAGGGCATCCGCTGCTGGCGGCGATGCTGCTGCTCGACGCCTTCCAACCGGTCGGCGTGACCCACCTGCAAGCCGATCCAGACGCGCTGCTGTCTGCATTGGGCGCGCTGGCGTATATCATCCCCGAAGCGGTCGTGCAGGTGCTCGACGGGCGCAACCTCGAAGACCTCGGCGCGACGATCAGCTTGAGCGGGCTGCCGCGCAAGGGACGCGCCGCCTGCCGCGTCCGTGTCACCGACGAGCGCGGCGAAGTCAACACCTACAGCGTGATGGGTGGGACGATTTTCAGCATCCCCGTGCCGTTTGGCGTTGCCGCCAACGTGCAGATCAGCGCGGCGGGCGGGGTCAGCATCAATGGCAAGCGCCGCATCAAGCTGGATGTGGTGGGCGGCACTGCCGGGGTGATCATCGACGCGCGCGGGCGTCCGCTGCCGCTCGAACGGTCGCCGCGTGGATTGGCGGCGCAGTTGGCGGCATGGTACGAACAGGCTACTGGCGTCAAGCATGAAATCCCGGAAACTTGGTTGACGGGGGCGCTGCCGGACAAGCCGAAAGACGAACCCGCGCCGAAACCGTCGCGGCGTCAGCGCCGTAAGAAGCAGGACGAGCCGATCCTGAGCGTCACGGGCGAATCCGTCGCCGAAGCAGGGGGCAAACGGCGGCGTGGGCGACCGCCGAAAGCGTCTGCGCCGGTTAAGTCCGCTTCTGAAGCTAACGACACAGAAATGAATGACGATGACTTACGAAATCTTCTTTCCTGAGCATCGCCACCTGCTGACCAGCACGGTGATCCGGCGTGAACGCACACTGCCGGAAGTAGGCGGCAAGGTCGAAGTCAACCCAATGACGCGCATCACGCTCAACGATGTGGTAGCGCGCGGCACGAAACCCGCGCCGTATGTGGTGATCGACGGTCAGCGTTACTTCAAGCTGCGCCGCGCCAATGACCTCAAAGCGCTGATGGAAGTTCAGCCCGGTGACCGCATCGAGCAGGGACAGACGCTCGCCATTCGTCCGCGCGGTAAACGACTGCTCTCCCCGATCAGCGGTTCGGTGATTTATGTGGGCGAGGGGCGGATCATTTTGCAGGAAACCGCCGAGGTGGTCGAAGTCGAAGCGGGCTTGAACGGCATGGTGATCGAGGTCGAGCAGGGGCGCGGCGTGACTATCGAGGCGTATGGCGGCGTGCTGCAAGGCATGTGGGGCAACAACCGCCGCGTGATCGGCACGCTGCGCATGGAACCGGACGAAGGCATGGAGAATATCTACCGCGACGCGATGGATATTGAGCTGCGCGGCGCGATTGTCGTCACCAAACGCCCGCTGCGCAAGTTGAGCTTTCAAGTCATGGGCGATCAAGGCTTCATCGGCTTGATCGCGCCAAGCATGTCGGTCGATCTGATCGAGGACGCTATGCGTGCCCCCGGCGCGATTTTGCTCACCGAGGGTTTCGGGGATCGGCGCATGAGCGCCTCCTACACTGCCTTCTTGGAAGACATGAAAGGGCGTCAGGGGACATTGGACGCGGTGCTGCCCGCGCCGCTCCAACCGCGTTTGCCGGAAGTCGTGATCAACGTGCCGTTGAATCCGGGCGAACGTCCGCCTGCCCCCAACCTAACGCATCCGCTCAGACGCGGGGACAGCGTCCGTTTGATGAGCGGGGCGGTGGGTCGAGTCATTGATTTGCCAAAAACCCCTGTCGTGTTGGACAATGGGTTGAGAACGATGGGCGCGCAGGTCGAACTTGCCACCGGTGAGAAAGTGACTGTGCCACTGGCGAATATCGACTATTTGGGATAATAATTTACGCATGCCGTCACCCGCACCGGGAAGGGGGAACATGAGCAACCGCGACAATGATTTCGATTTTGATAATGACCCTTTGTTCAATGATGAGGACGATGACAGCCTCGATTTCGATTTTGATGCTGATCAGCCAGCTCAACTGATCGGCGATGACATCGAAGACGACATGCCTGTCAATTTTGACGACGACGATGAACGGCGGGGTGGCAACCGCACGTTCTTGATCGTCGCCGTGCTGCTCATTCTCGTCTTGGTGATCGGGTTGGGCGTCGTGCTTTTCCTCAGCACCCGCGACACGGGTCCGACGGATTTTGAACTGACGAGCAACGCTGTTCTGACGTACAACGCGCAGATCGTCGCGTTTGCTGCCGAAACGGGCACGAAAAGCGCGGAAGAACTGGCGATGACCCAGACCGCCGCCGCATGGACGGCAACGTTCACGGCGACGTTCACGCCTTCGCCGACCGTGCCGCGCCCGACCATCACGCCGACGCCGACGATCACGCCTGATCTCGACGAGACCGTCGCGGCGCTGGTGGCGCTGACCGCTGCCGCGCAGCCGACCGCCGAGCCGACCGTCGAACCGACCGTTGGACCGACGGATGAACCGCCGACGCAGGAAGTGATCGAACTCGACGTGGTCAGCGCGTTCGCGACGCAGGTCGCGTTTGCGACGGTGCAGGGCGCGTTCAACCAGAGCGCGTACTCGACACAGGTTGCCTTCGCCACGCAGATGGGCGGGCAGGGCTTGAATGCTGATGCCGAAGCGGCACTGGCACAGGGCTTAAGCTCGACGCAGTCGGCGCTGGACTCGCAGATCGCGGCAGTGCAGGAAGCCATCGACGTAGTCGATCGCGCACTGCAAACCGCCGCTGTCCGTGATCCGTTCATCGCCACGCAGCTTTCCGTCCTCGTCCCGATTGGACAGGCGACGCAAACGGCGCTGGCAGGTCAGTCGAACCTCGCGACACAGGTTTCCATCGGCACCCGGCAGGCGATTGGCACGGAGATCGCCAACGCGACGGCGACTGCTCAAGCGGGCGGTACGTCGGTCGAAGGTCGCATCTATGCGATTGTGACCGCGCCGCTCAACGCGAAGGTGATGTTCAACAACGTTTCAATCCGCCGGGCACAGGTCGGCACGCCCAATCCGACGCTCGCCGCGTTCGGCACGCAAGCCGCACAGGCGACGCTCGCGGGGCAAGCGGCACAGGCACAGCTCGGCACGCAGGCGGCGCAGGGCACGAACGTCGCGTCGTCGGCGGCGATAGCTACGCAGGTTGCCATTCAATCGCTGTTCCAATTCTCGACGCTCTCCGCGCAGCTCACACAGGAATCGCTGGCGACGGCGACGGCGCAGGGCACAGATGTGACCATCGACAGCGGGGTCGCGACGCAAAGCGCGGTCGAAACGCAGGCGGCGCTCGAAGCGCAGGTCAGAGCCGCGACGCAGGCAGCCGGCGGCGGTGATGCGGTGCAAGACAGCATCCAAACGCTGGTGGCGGCGGCGACGCAGCAGGCATTCGCCACACCGCCCCAATTCGCCACACAGGCGGCGGTTGCGACACAGTCGGCGCTGGCGACACGCCAAGCGTTGATCAACCGGCTGCAAGGCACGATTGAAGTCTCGCCGACGCTCGGCACACCGACGCTTGATCCGCTGCAAGCGGTCAACCAGACGGCGACGGCGCTGGCGCGCGCTTTCTTGACGGCGACGGCGGAAGCGGGCGGCGGTCAAGGCGG
>JACSRG010000702.1 GCA_014879865.1 Anaerolinea sp. | reverse complement strand
TCAGCGCCGGATCGCATCACCTTCATGCTCGATCCGACCACGCGACCGACTCCGCCGCCGCGTCTGCCGGGGAGCAATGCGCTCGTCTGGCAGATGGACATCAACCCGTACTGCAGTGCCGCGATTGCCGATCCGCCAAGCGGCGTGCTGCCGCCTCCGTAGAGAAAGGAAGGATGAATGCCAATCGTCGATGATGTGCTGAATGGGTTGCAAATCCAGATCGACACCCTGTGGTACAACCTGCTGTTCTCACTGGCGGGGATGGGCTGGAGCTTGCAGCGTGCCTTTCTGATGATGGGTTACACCATCGAACTGATGAACCAATGGCTGGTAGATAATGCCTTTACGCCGCTGATCGCCCAAACCAACGCCAGCCTGCAAGTCGCGGTGAGCTTATCGTTTGTCGTCGCGCTGCTGGTCTTGGGGATCACCTATCTGCTCGCTGCCTTCGCCCGGATGCGCGTGGTGGAGCCGAAGAGCGCTATCGCCTGGTATCTGGCGGGTGCGCTGTTCTTTTCGTTGGGACCCAGCCTGTATCAGGGCATGAGCGATTTTCGCCGTACCTTGTCGAGCGCGTTCTACGCCAGCAGCCTGAGTGGGCTGTCGGCGGCGACGGGGAGCGCGTTTGCGTCGCTGTCCAGTGTGAGCAGCAGCGACATGGGGATTCTGAATCTGTGCGACAACTTCGGCTCGTACATGCCCGTGTGGAATTACACCATCGACGGGTTGGATGTGGCGTTTGCCTATCTCCGCGCCGACGGCATCGACCTGATGGGCTATCCATCAACACCGCGTGATCCGTACTGCCAACCGCATCCGCCCGATCCGGCAACCGGCTTGTGGACGGCGGGCAGCGTGCCATGGGAGTGGCGGCGACCCGGATCATTCTTCGCCAACGACCGTGATCCGGTCTTTTTCCCAGCGATGACTGCGCTTGAGCGCGCCGACTCAATTGCCATGGCATCGGCGGCGCAAGGACGACTGCTCACGGCATGGCCGTTGATCCTGTTTGGCGTGACCGAGCAGCTCGTCTACCTGCTGCTGACCATCGCGCAGGGACTGACCTTCATCTCCTTCGGGGTGGCGATCCTGTTCGCCTTCTTCAAGAAAACCGAAGTCATCGCCCGTTCGATCATCGACCTGTGGATTGAACTCATCATCCAGACGGTCGTGATCGCCTTGATTCAGTCGCTCGTCGTGACGTTCTTTCTCGCCGGAACCGCGAGTGGCAACGGGATTGTCGTCCTCGGAGTGGGCTTGATCTGCCTGATCTTCATGGTGATCGTGCTGTTCAGCGGCGTGAAAGCGGTCTGGAATTCCTTCAACCGGCTGTTCACGGCATTCGGTCAGGCGACCGGCGGCGCAGTCATCAGCCCCGGCGCGGCCACCGTGATGACCGCAGCCGGAGCCGTCGGCGCAGTCGGGATCGCGGCAGGCGCAGGCGCACTCGTTTCCTCAGCGGCGGGGAGTGCCGTCAGTGTCGGCTCGAACACGCTGGCAGGGATGACCGCGCTGCAAAGCGGCGCGACTCCAGCGCAAGCGGCGGGATTGACGTTTGGTGGCGTGCAGCCCTTGGCGGAGGCGGCGCGGGCGATCACCCGACTGCCGACGCTGCGCAACACCGCGCTCGGCGACACGGCGGAGCAATTCATGGAAGGGGCGACCGTGCGGCGGGTCGCGCGGGATGTTCCGGTCTATGGACGCACCCTCGGGCCGATGCTCGGTATGACTCTGCTCACCGATTACGACCCGGATAAGGCGGAGTATGACAAGCAGGGGCGGCTGATCGGGCGACCGATGCTCGTCCCGGCGGTCGGCGAAGGCTTGGAGTCGGTCACGTATCCACGCGGCAAGCGTCCGCAGGGGCGGCATGAACTGGATGGTGAATTCGACTGGTTCGAGGACGACGACGGCGAACTGTACCCCGGCTTCACGCCCGTCAAGCGCAAGCGCATGGGGACCTTCACGCCCGTCGCACCCACACCGACCGAGGCATCTGCTGATGAAGAACTCGCCCGCGAGCGCGAAACCTACGCCGATGACATGCGCGGGGAAGAGATGGAACAGCACATTGCCGAAGTCACGCAGTCGGCAGCGGGGAAAGGCGGCAGTAAGTCGGACGCGGAGCGGAGTGACGGGGCTGCCGGACGGTTGGAACGGAGTGCCGAAGCCCTCGAACGGGCTGCCGGAACGCTGACGGGCAGTTTGCGCGTCGCTGGAACGACAGACGTGACGAGCGTCATGGGTGACGTGATGCGCCTGCTCGGTGGTCGTAGCACCAATGGTGTCGATCACCTCACGGTTGGCGGGTTGATGGCGCAGGCGGTCGGCGTGACACCGCTCAACGATGGTCGTCCGCCGGTGCGCGACGATCTCGCCCGTTTCGGCGTGTTCATCGACGGCGCGGCACGTTTGGGCTTGTCTCCTGATCAGACTGAGCGGGTCGGGCGCGAAGTCAAGGAAACGCCGGATCGGCGGCTGACGGAGGCGATGCGCAATGAACTGATCGACGACGCAATCACGGCGGGGCGTTCACGGGATGAGGCGGAGCGCGAGGTTAATCACTTGGAGATCGCGGCGCGGCTGCTCCCGAATGAGATGACCGCTTACGGCTCCATGCCTGTGCCTTCCATCACCGTCGCGCCAGAGGTGAAGGTCGAGCCGATCATCACCGTAAACGCGGCGGAGCACGATGCAGATTCGGACAGTGAGTATGACGACGCGATGCGCTCCAGCGCGTCCATGAGCGGCAGCAGCGCGGTTTTGGGAGGAACAGAATGAGCGACAGCCTGTACTATCACACCCTACAAGACCTGCGGGCGCTCTCACTCGACGAACTGCGCGCTCTGTGGGAACTCGTGCCGACCGACCGCCAGCGCGCCTACCGTGCGGCGTATGACCGTGAAGTCAAGACAGCGAGCGCGCAAGGTTCGGACGCCAAAGAACGGAAGATCGCACTGGCACTGCTCAAGCGCTATCACGAGGCAGCGCTCGTCCCGGTTGGATTGCGCTGGGCGCGCGCGCCGAAGCGGGTGCAGGAGGCCGCGCAGCGGGGTGAAGGATTTGACGCACAGGAAACCGAAGTCACCGCGAAAATCGGCAAGCCATCGGGAAAAGTGATCGCGGTGATGGGCGCGCTCATGCTCCTGATGCTGGCATTTCTCCTGCTGCGTGGCGGCGGTGGAACGGGCGGTACGGCGGAAACCACTGCCGCAGTCGATGTGACCGCCACACTCCCGCCGGGGATTACGCCGACCCCGCTCGCACTCGAAGCGCAGGACGAGGTGATTGAAGGTGGGGATACCAGCCGCGCGCCATTCTATCCGATCAACCTGCAAATCAGCCTGCCTGACCAGACCGTGCCGCGCGTGTGGGTGGTGCAGCGCCGGGCGGTGCGTGCGTCAGAATGGAACTTCGATCCGAACCCGGATACCGCGTCGTTCTTGAACGGCATGAGTGTGCGTCCGGTGATCGGTATCCCGTGGTCGGAGGACAACGCCGCGTGGTTCGCGCAGATCAGCGCGGGTGCGGAGTTCCGCTTGCAGATGAACACCGGTGCGATTCTGACCTTCGCCTTTGAGGATAAGCGCGAGGTGCGCCGCAGCGATACCGGCATTTTCCGGCAGGTCAATCCCGGCTTAGTCTTGCTCCTGCTTGGTGAAACGGATGAAGAAGGTCTGCCAACTGCGACGCGCACTCTGGTCACAGCCGTCTATCCGGTTGAGCAGGAATTGGGACGCGCCGGAGAACTCATCGGTGCGCTGGCACAGCCAGTCGTCGCGGTCACGCCCACGCCGCTCCCAACCGCCACGCCGACGCAGATTCCGTTCGTTGGCTTGGATGTGCAGATCATCAGCGTGACGACGAGCACGGGGCAGGTCACGACGCGACTGCGGTTGTACAACGGCGGGAATACGCTGCTGCCGATCACGCCGGACGATGTGTGGCTGGCGCTCGGCTACGCCGAAAATCCGCCCGGACCGCGCACGCCTGCCGAAGGACTCACATCCTTCGATCTGCTGCCCGGTCAGGCAGTGGATATGACCCTTGTGTGGCTGTGGTCGGGTGAGCCATATGGCAGTTTGGGC
>JACSRG010000700.1 GCA_014879865.1 Anaerolinea sp. | reverse complement strand
GCCAACCTCGTCGGGATCGCGCTCTATAATTCACGCCTGTACAGTGATGTGGCGCAGCGCTACCGCACATTAGCGGATGTACTCGAAAAGATCACGCAGAACCTCGGCGCGGCTGAAGAAGACATGTTCCTGCTGTTCCACAATGCCGCTAAAGCGCACATCGAGTCACTTCAGAATATGTACATCGCGCTCTACGACCGCATCGACGACCAGCTTCGCTTCCCGTATGTGGTCATCAATAGTGAGCGTCGAACACTGCCTTCGCGCGGCGTCCAGAGCGGCAAAGGCAACTGGGGACGCACGGAGCACTTGATCGACGAAGCGACGAAAAACAATGTGGATCGCCTGATCCACAACACGAAAGAAGAGAGCAAGAAATGGTACGAGGATTACGGTCATAAAGATCATCTCGGCAACCAACCGTTCTCGTCATATCTGGGCGTGCCGATCAAGCTCGATCAACGTATTTTCGGCGTCATCGCCGTCTATGACGACGACAACGAATATGTCTACGGCGAAAACGAGTTCAACGTGCTGAACTCGCTGGCGCGCATTCTGGCGATTGTGCTCGAAGCGCGTGAGAAGCGTGAACAGCAGCGCGCCGAGTCGGCGTTCACGGCGCTCGGCTTGTCGTCCAGCATCATCCTGCACCGCCTACGCAATTTGATCGCCCCGATCACGCTCGACGTGATGCGCTTGCAGCCACGTGTACAGCCGATGACCGCCGAAGTTGACGCCCTACTGAATAAAATCGACCGCGCCGCCGAGAACAGCGTGCACATCATCAGCCGGTTGGCGGATCAAGTCCGCGAGATGGAAAGCGAACCGCAGGACATCACCTCGCGGCTCGAAGAAATCGTGCAGACGATTCAGGAAGCCAACGATACGGTCACACTGCACAACAACGTGACCGACGAACTGCCGCTGGTCGAAGCGCCGACCTTCTTCGTGACGGAAATCTTCACCAACCTGATCGAGAACGCGTGCCGTGCCCTGCCCAACGGCGGTGACGTGTTCATCGACCTCGACCGGAACGCCAGCCCCGACTTCATCACCATCTCGATCACCGACACCGGCGAGGGCGTGCCGGAACACCTGCAAAAGCGGCTGTTCAAAAAGCCGATGCCGTACTCGAACCCGAAAAATCCAGAACGACAAACCCTAGGATTGGGGTTATACTTAACGTATCTACAAATACGTAAGCTTGGCGGCAACCTGCATTACGTGAGCAAGGAGCACCGGAATCCTGACGAACCGCAGGGAGCAAAATTTGTGGTCGAGTTTCCGGTGAATCGTGTAGCGGACTAGGAGTATTGCGATGAAACGGCGTATCCTCATCATGGACAGCGAACGACGCTGGACTAAATTTGCTTCGGAACGTCTGGATAACTATGACGTAACCGTCGCTGCCACGCCGGACGAGGCGTTTGCGCAACTGGACAACGATGGTTACGAGTTGGTGATTGCCAGTTCGCGTTTCATGGACACGCTTCCGACCATTCGCGAGAGCTATGCCGACAAGCGCGTCGTCGTCGTGACGATTAATCCAAGCGTCGAAGAAGCCCGCGACGCGCTCAAGAACGGCGCGCTGCGCTACTTCGTCAAGTCTTTCAAGCCGTATGATCTGGTTGATCGCGTCAATGAAGTGATCCAGTTGAAGTCGGTGGTGTAGCCATGAGCAATCGGGCTCAGCGGATTTTGGTAGTCGATGATCTCTATGAATGGCAGGATTCGTTGAGCGGTCTGCTGCGGGACTACGGATACCAAACCGAAACCGCCGGGACAACCGCCGGAGCGAAGCAGCTCCTCGCCGAGCATCAATTCGACCTCGCCCTGTTGGATATTCGACTGGACGACAGCGACGAAGAGAATACCGAGGGGCTAGCGCTCGGTGAGTATATCCGCGCAACGTACCCGGACACCCATGTGATCATCCTGACGGGCTTCGGGCGTATCGAGTACGCCACACGGATCATGCAGCCCGGCGACCAAGCCCCGCGCGTCGCCTATGACTTCGTCATCAAATCCGAACCAAAACGCCTGTTAGCGTCGGTTGAAGAAGTACTTGCGCGTAAACAATGACGCTCCGGCGCATCCTCATTGTCGAAGACGACTCTGATCTGCGCGACTCGCTGGCGGGTGTGTTGAAGGATTATGGCTACACGGTTTCAACCGCTGCTTCGCGGGATGAAGCCCTGAAAACCGTCGCCGCTGCCCGCTTTCACCTCGTGCTGCTCGACGTGCGCTTGGACGAGTCGGACATCACCAACGAAGACGGACTGCTGCTGCTGCGCGAACTCCGCGCGCTTGATCCCACCCTCGAATTCATCATCATCACCGGCTTTGCTACTGTCTCGATGACGCTCAAGGCGCTGCAACCCGACGAAAGCGGACGCGCGCCCGCCTTCGAGTTTCTCGAAAAGACGCCCGATAATCTGCGCGCGCTGCCGCGCCACGTTCAGCGCGCCTTCGATGTTCGCCTCGCCATCAACGAAGCGCTGACGATCATCCACCCGCCCGATTTCTACGCGGACATCACCAAGCAGATGCGCTTCCAAAAAGCCGAACCGGAGGTGAAAGCCGCGCTCGTCGAAGAAGCGGAAGAAGTGCTGCGCAAGCTGTTCACCGCCAAGTGCGAACGCATCGAGATCGACCTCAAGCTCGGTTTCAGCCGCGCCGCCGTCATGTCGATCAAGCCGCACTACGCCTATGGTGAAGGCGAGATCCGCTTTGTCAAGCTCGGCGAACACAGTTTCGTGCAGGATGAAATGGATCGTTACCATGCCTACGTGCGCGGAATCGTGCAGGGGCATCGCGTCCCGCAGGCGCTGGAATACAACCGCACACGCACGCTTGCCGGGCTGGTCTACTCCTTCGCGGGCTTAGGTTCGACCATCGACTATGCCGACGCCTATGCGCAGGCATCCGCCGCCGACGTAGCAGCGCTCACCGACAACCTCTTTCTATCGACCTGCGACAACCTGCACAACGCCCGCCCGCAAGCCCTGACCAACGCCGACATCCGCGCGCTCTATTTCAACCTGCTGCGGGTGCGCGAAGACAGCATTCGCACGGGGTTGGAAAGCATCTTAAGCAGCAAGCAGCATCCGCTGACGCGGCTCGACGACCGGCACATCGAGTTCGATCAATCGGTGCGCCTAATCGACCCGGTGCGTTTTGTGCTGGACACGCCGTTTATCGGCGACGTTCGGGAAGTCACCGTGCATGGCGACCTCCACTCGCATAACGTGTTGATCGACACGCACGGCGAAACGTGGCTGATCGATTTCAGCCACACGGGACGCGGTCCCGAACTGCACGATTACATCACCTTCGAGACATTCCTCCGCGTCAACGTGCTGAAGAACATCGGGCTAACGGAACGCTATTTGTGGGAACGCGCGCTTCTTGACGAAAGTCCGCTGCCCCCCGAATTAGAGCGCTTACCGGAACTGGCGAAGATGCACCGGATCATCACCCATATCCGTAACCTCGCCCTGAGAAAAACGGATATAATAACCCGTAAGTTGTACTATTATGGGCTCACAGTGACAGCCCTGCGCCTGCTGACGGTGATGTTTCTTGACCGGTTGGAGCGCGATCACGCGCTCATCGCCGCATCGCTTGCCGCAGAACGATTCTCAGCACAATAACAACCACAGCGGCATGGCGAAAAAGGGTGTTTCGCATGTGTAAAGTATTGATTGTTGACGACGACAATAATTATTTGGAGAGCGTGAGCGACAATCTCCAGAGGATGCAGCCAAGCTACCAGATCGAACCTGTCTACAGCTTTTCCCAAGCTGTTGAACTGATTTTGCAGGGCAACCTTTACGATTACGCGATCATCGACGTGCGTTTGGGGGACAACACCAACGACGAGGATCGGCTTGGCTTGGGCTTGGCGGCGACTCTGAATGAACTTCAGCCGGATGTCCGCGTGATCATGCTGTCACAGTACAACGTCACGAAGGTGTTTATGAAAGCCCTTCGTGCCACCAACATCATCAATTTCATCGAAAAAGGCGGCAAAGAGTCATTTGATGAACTCGTGCGCACGATAGAGGAAAATCGCGCGCTCCCGCGCATCCCCAA
>JACSRG010000727.1 GCA_014879865.1 Anaerolinea sp. | reverse complement strand
CGCGCGGCGCAGCACGAAGAGCAGTTAGTCCGTCATCGTCTTCGTCGTCGTCAAAGCCGAAGCTCGGCAGATCGGTCGGGACGGGCGAACGCGGCGCGGGTGACGTCGAAGGAGCAGGCGTCGATTTCGCGGCGGGTGGTGTTACGCTGCGTCCGGTGGGCGGCGTAGTGCTGCGTGCAGCAGGTGGCGGTTGCGCCGGTTCGATGGGCGGAACAGCCGCGCCGAACGGTCCGCCGGAAAACATATCGTCGTCCACATCGAGATTCAAATCGGTAAATGGAGCACTTGATCCGCTCGTCTCCGACTTGACAGGCTGCGCGGCGCTTTGCAAACCGAGCGTCGAGACCCATGCGTCGAGATCGGCGTCGGTTGGCTCTTTAGCGACGGGCTGCTGAGTCCATGTCGGCGAGGCGGGCGGCGTCGCGGGCGAGGTATCCCACTCGACGCTGGTTGCGGTCGCACGGCTGATCATGGCGGACGGGGGCGGCGCGGCGTAGCCTGAGCCGCCGGAAGTCTGCTGCGCAAGGTATTCGATTCCCTGCTTCGCCCGTTCGTTGTTCGGGTTGATCGCCAGCACATTCTCCAAGCACGTCCGCTGGTCGTCCGGCGAGTCCATTGTGCCGCTCAGCCACAGCCATGCCTGCTCGTTATACTGGTCGAGTTCAACCGCTTTCAGCAAGAACGTCTTGCCTTCTTCTTTACGCCCCGCTTTGATGGCATTCATCGCCTCGCGGATTAAGCCTTCGACATTTGCGGACATGCAGCTTCACTCCTTCGCCGTACTGGTGTACGTCGTGCCTATAGTGTTTATGTTAGCACAGTCCCCGTAAGTGCAACAAAACAACCACCGATTCTTGGTCAATTTCCCCCTGATCATTCGGCGAGGTTTCGGTATATCATGGGATGTGTCGCAGAGAAGAGGGGTACATGAGCCGCGTCTTCAAAGGTCCGTTCGAGGTGATTTCAAGTCGCCACATTTACACCAATCCTTGGATCACGGTACGCGAAGACGAAGTGATCCGCCCCGGTGGTACCGAGAGCATTTTTGGCGTCGTCGATATGATGGGCGGCTCGTCGGTGCTGGCGATGACCGATGATTGTCAGGTGTATCTCGCCAGAGAATTCAAATACGGCGTACAGGATTATTCGATTGAGACGGTCAGCGGTGGTTTAGAGCAGGGTGAACTCCCGCTCGAAACGGCGATCCGCGAACTGCGCGAAGAATTCGGCTTGGAAGCGCGTGAATGGATTTCGCTCGGCATGATTCACCCGTTCACAAACGTGATCAACTCGCCCAGCTACCTGTTTTTGGCGCGCGGCGTGGAAATGAAGCACGAGCCGAAGCCCGACCCCGGCGAAAAGATCGAGGTGATCAAACTGCCGTTTGCGCAGGCGGTCAACATGGTGATGCGCGGCGAAATCACCAACGGATCAGCCTGCGCGCTGATCCTCAAGGCGCACTTCTTCCTCGAAGCCGAGAAAGCGTAATCACTCGCCGGTGGTGCGGCGGCGCAAGTCCTTGACCTTCGACGTAAGCTGCTGGAAGTATTCCGACTCGGTGATTTCTTTAACCTTCTCCTGTATGCGGCTCTGGTCAAGTTCGACCTTGAGTTCCGCGACCTGACGCTGCGCCGCTTTCAGTTCGTCCTGCACTTTCTCGAACAGGCGGGCATTGGAGATGGCAATCGCCGCTTGGTTGGCGAACGCCGAGAGCAGGGGCAGGCTTTCTTGCTGGAAGACGCCCTGTTCGACGCGGTTATCGGCATAGAGGACGCCGACGACTTTATCTTTGAGCAGCAGCGGGATGATGACAATCGAACGCAGTTCGTTGAGGAAGACGCTTTTCATCTCGGTAAAGCGTTCGTCTTCCTGCGCGTTGGTTGTGACCATCGGTACGCCCTGTGCAATCGCCTCGTTGATCATCTGGTGGCTGAAAGTGATCGCGTCCTTCGAGAGTGTTTCGCGGGATGCGTTGCGCGCGACCTGTACGCGCAGTTCGTGGCTGTCGCCGTGCGTCAGCATGAGGTAGGCACGTTCCGCCCCGGTCAGCTTGATCACCGTGTCGATGACTTCTTCGAGCACCCGGTCGAATTCGAGCGATGAGGTGATCAACGCGGACGTGTGCACCAGCTCCTGCATGTCGGCAAGCTGCTTCTCGGTCTTCTTGGCGCTCTTATGCGACCGTTCCAGCGCCTGCAAAAGCATCTGCGCCATCCCATTGAAATCGATCTGAATCTGGATGCCGCGCTTGTTCAGCACCTGCATCGTGCGGTCAAGCGTTTGTTGGAGCTTGCCCGCTTGTTCCGTCGATTCCGTCAGATGCGTGATGAGTTCTGGCGTGCCGTTCGTGGTTTGGGACACGATGATCCTCGAAAGTCGTCTGATTCAAACGGAGTAGATATACCGTCGCAACTGTATTTACGTTTCAATGGTACACCAAATCGCGTTATAATCGACATGAATTTAACCAACTTTCGCGCAAAGACCAAAATGACCTATATCAGCCCCAGAGCGGTGATCGAAGATAACGTCTATATTGGTAGAAACACGGCGATTTTGGCAGGCGTTCACCTGAAGCGGGGAACGGTAGTCGAAGATAACTGCATCGTCGGCAAGCCTTCGCGGGTGCAGATGAACCGATTTGTCGAACTGGTGCGCTCCACGCCGGAGCGCTTGGAATACGAAGCCTATGACGCGGTGATCGACACCCCGACGATCATCGGCGAAAACGTGCTGCTCCACAGCAGCACGATCATCTATTCGGGCTGCTCGCTGGACGAGTTTGTCATCACCGAGGACAACGTCGTGATCCGCTGGGATACCCGCGTCGGCGCATCGACCAAGCTTATGGTCGGCGGGTTTATCGGCGCGTACATCACCATCGGCAAGTTTTCGCGGGTGGGCGGGCTGCTCGGCAACCGCACGACCATCGGCGATTATGTGACGACGTTCGGCAACCTGCTGCACAGCTACAAGCAGTACGGCGCGAATCGCATCGAACCCGCGCCCATCGTCGAAGACTACGTGATGATCGGCTACGACAGCAACGTGATCGGCGGTGTGACAATCGGCAAGCGCTCGTATGTAGCGGCGGGTGCGACTGTCTCGAAAGATGTCCCCCCGGATACAGTCGTGACCGGGCAGAACCAACACCGTCCAATGGACGCATGGCAGGGATCGCTGCGCGATGATTACCTTGCCTCGTTCCCTGATGACCCGTTAAAGGACGAATCATGAGCGACACGGATGTGAGTCAAATCCTCAAGGGGTACGAACTGAAAGAGGTGTTGGGGAAGGGCGGGTTCGGCGCGGTTTACCGTGCGTACCAACCGCTCGTCAAACGTGAGGTCGCCATCAAGGTGATTTTGCCCGCCTTCGCCAACCGCCCGGAGTTCGTGCGCCGGTTTGAAACCGAAGCGCAGCTTGTCGCCCAACTTGAACATTTGCACATCGTCCCGCTGTACGACTACTGGCGCGACCCAACCGGCGCGTTCTTGGTCATGCGGATGCTGCGCGGCGGTAATCTTGAGCAAGACCTGAAGAAGCACGGCGCATGGTCGCTCGACATGACGGCGCAGCTCCTCGACCAGATGGCATCCGCGCTAAATATCGCTCACCAGTCCGGCGTCATTCACAGCGACCTCAAGCCCGCCAACATCCTGCTTGACCCCGAAAAGAATGCCTATCTATCGGATTTCGGCATCGCCAGCAACCTGCGTGACGAATCTGCCAGCATTGAGGACAGCCTTGTTGCGGTCGGGACGCCCGCATATATCACGCCGGAGCAGATTCAGAATCAATCGCTCTCGCCGCAGTCGGATATTTACAGCCTCGGCTTGGTGATCTACGAAACGCTGACCGGCAAGCGCGCCTTCCAAGCGCAGAACATCTACGGCTATGTCTCGATGCAGTTGACCAGAGACCTGCCCGACGTGACCGAAACGAACCCCGATCTGCCGCCGGGACTCAACGAGGTGCTGGCGGTGGCGACGGCGAAGAATCCCGCCAGTCGCTACGCCGACGCGCTGGCGTTCGCGCGCGCCTTCCGGCAGGCTGCCGAGAAGAAAGCGCCGCTGGTCATCTCCGACGACGAATACGACGATCTCGTGACCATTTCCGGCAGCGTCGGCAAGCTGACGATCACCGAAGATTTGGTCGAGATGGAGGCGCACAACCTCGCGCTGGTCAACCCGTATAAAGGTCTGCGCGCGTTCCAGCAGGGCGACGCGAAGGACTTCTTCGGACGCGACGCGCTGACCCAAGGTCTGCTGGACCGTCTGCGCGATACGACCGGGACATATCGCTTTCTGGCGGTTGTCGGTCCGAGCGGCAGCGGCAAATCGAGCGTGATCAAGGCGGGGGTGCTGCCCGCACTGCGCCGGGGCGCTGTCCCGAATTCCGAACATTACTACATCGCGGAGATGGTGCCTTCGACCGACGCGCTGCGCGAACTCGAAGCGGCGCTGTTGAGCATCGCCACTGAGCCGCCGCAAAATATGAGCGCCCGCTTGCGCGCCGATAAAACCGGGCTGCATGACCTGCTTAAGGCGATTTTGCCGGACGACGGCAGCGAATTTCTGCTGCTGATCGACCAGTTCGAGGAAGTCTTTACGCAGACGCCCGACAACGCGATCCGCGCGCACTTCTTGGAGAGCATCCGCTACGCCGTGACCGCGCCGGACAGCCGTCTGCGCGCGATCATTACGCTGCGCGCCGATTTCTACGATAAACCGCTCCTCTACCCGGATTTCGGGGCGCTCGTGCGCGAACGCACCGAAGTTATCCTGCCGATGAATAATCAGGAGTTGGAGCGGGCGATTGTCGGTCCCGCCGAGCGCGTCGGCGTGCGTGTCGAGCCGGGGTTGGTCGCCAAGATGATCGAAGACGTGAGCAGCGAACCGGGCGCGCTGCCGCTGCTGCAATACGCGCTGACGGAGAACTTCGAGCGGCGCACTGGCTACCTGATGACGCTCGAAGCGTATATCAACGCGGGCGGCGTTTTGGGGGCGCTGGCGCGGCGCGCGGAAGAACTCTACGAGACGATGAATGCTGAACAGCAGGAGGCGGTGCGTCAGTTGTTCCTGCGCTTGGTGACGCTCGGCGAAGGCGCGGAAGATACGCGGCGGCGTGTGCTCTGGTCGGAACTGGTCTTCACGCGGGAAATTGACGATCCGCTGCAAGCCGTACTCGACACCTATGGCAGATACCGCCTGCTGACCTTCGACACCGACCCGCAGACCCGTGAGCCCACCGTCGAAGTGGCGCACGAGGCACTGATCCGCAACTGGGAACGTCTGCGCGGTTGGCTGCGCGACAGCCGCGAAGAACTGCGCGTGCAGCGGCGGCTGGCGAGCGCGGTCGTCGAGTGGCGTAATTCCGGCAAAGATTCGAGCTTCCTCGCGTCGGGTGTGCGCTTGCAGCAGTTCGAACTGCTCCTGAATAGCAAAGACATCGCGCTGACGCCGGATGAACGAGCATACATTCAGGCGAGCGTCGAAAAGCGCGCCACGCTGGAACGCGAAGAAGAAGCGCGCAAAGCCCGCGAAGCCGCACTCGAAGCGCGCAACCGGCAGATTTTGCGCGTGCTGGTCGCCGTGTTTGCGGTCGCCGCCGTCGTCGGGTTGATCCTCGCGGGGATCGCGTTCACGCAGCGGCAGGAAGCGGCGACTCAACGCGACCGCGCCGAAGCGGAAGCCGTCCGTGCGGAAGCCGAAGCCGAACGCGCCAACACCGCCGCCGCCATTGCCGAACGCGAAGCCGATATGTCGCTGAGCGTCGTCCTCGCGCAGCAGGCGGACACGAATCCGCGCGCGGGCGATCAGCCGTTCGCGGGGATCGCGCTGGCGATGGAGGCGAATCGCTTACCTGACCCGCCCATCGATTCGCAGCGCACGCTGGCGGAAACGGTCTTCCAGCCGGGAGCGATCCGCCAATATCGCGGCAATCCTGATTGGGTTTTCCAGACCGCGTTTTCGCCGGATGGAACGCAGCTTCTCAGCCCGGATCGCGCGGGCGTGATCGTGCTGTTCGACGCGGCGACCGGGCAGGAAATCCGGCGCTTCGGCGAGAACGGCGCGGGTATCGGCAACCCGATCTACGCGGTGAACATCAGTCCGGACGGTTTGACCGCCGTGACCGGATCGGATGCGCAGAATATCACGCTGTGGGACATGGCGACGGGACAGGCGATCCGCAAGATCGGCGATGCGGGCGAAGGCAACCTCGCCGCGATCTGGCAGATGGCGTATTTGCCGGACAGCCAGAGCATCATCGCCGCGTCGAATGACGCCGATCCGCAGCGCAACTTGATTCATTGGGACGTGAACACGGGCGAAATTCTCCGCCGTTTTGTCGATCACGATGGCGCGGTCTTCTCGGTTGATCTCAACGCGGATGGTACGCTGATGGCGTCGGCGGGCGACGGCGGCGTGATCCGCATCTGGAATGTGGCGACGGGCGAAGTCGTGCGGCGGTTGCAAGCATACCCCGGCACGCTCTACAACATCGCGCTCAGTCCCGACGGCAGCCGCGTGATCGGCGCTGGCACGGGCAACATGCTCACCGTGTGGGACGTGAACACGGGCGACATCCTCCAGAACATCCCAATGACCACGACGGCGCGCGGGGTCGATTATTCCCCGAATGGCGAAACGTTCGCCGCCGCGCTGCTCGACAGCACCGTTCCACTGTGGGACGCGAACAGCTATGCACTGCTGGAAACATTCAGAGGACATAACGGCTTTGTCCTCGGCATCACTTACACGCCGGATGGCGAACGCTTCGTCTCCGCCGCGACCGACGCGGTGATCGAATGGGATGTGTACGGGCGCGGCGCGGAAGTCTGGCGCGCCGACGTTGGCGGGCGCGTCAATGCGCTGGCAGCGGACGCTGATCAGCTTGTGCTGGCGACGAACGGCGCGATCAGCCTGCATGATCCGCTGACGGGTGAAGGCACGGGCGCGATCCCGGTGGACGCTCCGGTGACGGCGGTCGCGCTGCACGGCGATCTGCTGGTGGCGGGCGGGAGTGACGGCAGCTTGAGTGCCTACCGCGTTAGTACAGGTGATCTGGCGTTGTTCACCATCAGCGCGCATCCATCCCCGGTGCGGACGGTCGCGATCAGCCCGGATGGGACGCAGATCGTCACGGGCGGCGGCAATATCCAGATCAGCGCGGATCGTCCGGTCGATAACGACCTCATGCTGTGGGACGCGGCGACGGGCGCGGAAATCCGGCGCTTGGTCGGGCATACCGCCCCGGTGCGCAGCGCGGTGTTCAGCGCCGACGGAACGCGCATCCTCTCCGGCGCGGACGATGGCACGATGATCCTGTGGGATGCGGCGACGGGCGAACCCGTGCGCGTCTTCCCGCACGACGATCCGGCAACTGAAGCGATTGAGGGTCACAACAGCAGCTTGACCAGTGTGGCGCTCAACGCCGCTGGCACGCTGGCGCTGTCCGGCTCGCGCGATCAAACGGCGATCCTGTGGGAAGTGGCAAGCGGGCGCGTGAGTCACCGCCTGTTGGGTCACAATGCCGTCGTGCGCGCGGTCGCCTTCGACCCGAACGGGCAGTACGCGCTGACCGCGTCCGGTAACTATCTCTCCGGCGCGACCGTCGATAACACGCTCATCCTGTGGGATGTGGCGACGGGCGCGCAGATGCGCCAGTACAGCGGACACGACTCGATGATCGGCGCGCTGGCGTTCAGCGCGGATGGCGCGGTCGCGATCTCCGCCGCCGTAACCGGTCAGATGATCGCGTGGCGCGTGGATGACCTCGACGGGCTGATCGATTGGGTGTATGACCATTATCAGGTGGACTGCGTGGCGGTCGAGATCGGCTTTGAGCGGCGGCTCGGTGTGAATCCGCGCTGCCAGCCCGTCCCGGTGGTCGCGGCGGCGGCGGGCGATTTTGCCGCATTCGCGCCCACGCCGACGGCGAGTACGGAAGCGCTGACCTGCAACGTCCCAACGCCGGGTGGTTTCGCGCTGCCGAGCACGCTGGTCGATACGAGCGGATTCGCGGCAGAACCGCCGTACACGGTCGGCTACAGCCAAGCGGGGAGCAACGCGCGCAGCGCCAACATCGCAGCATGGGCGCGCTACGAGGCGAGTCTGCACCCGGAGATCGAAGTGTTCGACGTGCGCAATGCCGATGGTGCTTACGCTGCACAGGTAACGGCGGTGCGCGCTTGGATCGATGCGGATGCCGACCTGATCGTCATCGAACCTATCGAGCAGACCGACATGTCGGCGCTGCAAAGCGCGATTGCCGACGCACGGACGGCGGGTATCCCTGTCGTGCTGGTTAATCAGCGTGTGGCAACCTTCGATTACGTCAGTTATGTCGGCGTGGATAATTTCCAAGTCGGCTGCATCATGGCGCAGGAACTGGTCGCGGCGATGGACGGTGAAGGCACGTATCTGCGCTTGAATGGGATTGATGCGACGCTTTCCGACAGCGCACGCAAAGAAGGCGCTTCGGCGGGCTTCGCCAACTACCCCGGGATTGTGGTCGCGGGTGAATATCCGACCAACTTCAGCCCGACGCTGATCGCCAGCCGCGTCGCCAACATGCTCAACGACAACCCGACCGTCGATGGCATCTGGGCATACAACGGGCAGATTTCGGCGCAAGCGCTCCAAGACGTCGTGGATGCGGGACGTCTGCCGGTCCCGGCAGTCGGCGATCAAGATGCTGAACTGGCGCGGCTGCTGCTCGACTATGACCTTGACACGCCGCTGCTGTTCATCCCCAGTGCGATGGGCGCGGATGCGGTGCGGATCGGTTTGCAGGTGCTTGAGGGCGTGTCCGTCCCGGCGTTCAGCCCGGTCACGTTGACGCTGCTGCATCCGACCGTTGACGATTTGAGTGACGGCGCGCTGATCAATGACCTTGACGGCTTACCGGAGGAGTTCCGTCCATGACGCAAGCGTCGAAGGCTGGCGTCAATGTCTTTGCCGACTTGACGGGCGAAGGCAGCCTGAGCGAAACGGCGCGCACATCCGTGCAAGCGCTGCAAGTGCGCGGTGTGCCCTTCACCTATAACGAACTGTTGTTCCCGTATGCAATGTACCGCGACGGGATCGGCTTGGATGCGGGCTATGGCGGTTTGCCGACGGGCATGATCTACCCGGCGAATTTACTCTGCTATAACCTGCACCTGTTCCCGACCTTCCCGGAGGCGCGGCTGGCAGAAATCCGCGCGAACCGCTACACGATGGCGCTGTGGGTGTGGGAAATGCCCGATGTGCCGGAGGTATGGATTCCTGAATTTAGCCGGTTAGACGAAATCTGGTGTCCGTCGAGGTTCGTGCGCGACAGTTTCGTCAAGATCACGCAGACGCCGGTCGTGGTCGTGCCGCATGTGGTCGATCTGCTGCCGCAAACTGCCGGACGCGAGGCGTTCGATCTGCCGCGCGACCGCGTGATCTTCCTGTTCACGTTCAGCGCGGCATCCGGCGATGGACGCAAGAATCCTTGGAGCGTGATTGCGGCGTACAAGCGGGCATTCGGCGCGTCGAATGCGGCGGATAAGCCGCTGCTGGTGATCAAAGTACAGCACAGCGCGTACTTCCCCGAACTGACAGCGGCACTGCAAGCGGCGCTCGACGAGGTCGGCGGGCGGTTGATCACCGAAACACTCTCACGCCAGCAAATGCATGACCTGTATTACAACGTGGACTGCTATGTCTCGCTGCATCGCGCCGAAGCATTCGGCTTGGCGCTGGCGGAGGCGATGGCGGCGGGCAAACCCGTGATCGCAACGGCATATTCGGGCACGCGCGAGTTCATGATGCCGGATAACTGCTATTGGGTCGATTACCAACTGCGCGGGGTCGCCCCGGAGGATCACCGCTACCGACCGGAGATGCTCGAACATTTCCGCCCCGGTATGATCTGGGCAGAACCGGACATCGATCAGGCGGCGGGCTATATGGTCGAAGTTGCGACGAATCCTGCTCCGGGGTTGACGCTTGGGGCGCGGGCGGCGGCGCATATCCGCCAGCATTTCAGCCCGGACGCTATCGGCGCGATCATGGAGATGCGCATCCGGCGGGCGTGTCTGGGCGGGTGAAAGACAGGACTGAGAAAAGCAAGAGTCCTTCTCAGTCCTCAGTCCTATTTTCGGGGGAGCGGGAATTCAGGGGTGAGGTTGAGATTCGAGGGCACTGATCGCGGCGGGGAGTTCCGCCAGTGACGCGATTACGATGTCCGGTTGAACGTCACCGGGCGGCGTCCCTTTGAAGATCGTCCGGTGTCCAAAGTTCTGCGGACGCAGCACGTCGTCTGTGAGGTTGTCGCCCACGCTGATCTTGAGCGCATCGGCTCCGGCATAACGGGCGTAGAAGGCGGCGTCGGTTTTGAGCGCCCCGACGAGATCGGGCATGAGAAAATCGGCGAACAAGTCAGCCAAGCCGAGCGCGCGCAGCACGGGCATCTGGTAGCGGTACAAACCCATCGACGCGACGACCAATGTGCGGTGATCGGCGGCTATCTGGCGTAGAATGGTGTCGGCGGAGTCGAGCACGGCGATGTGGGGCGGGCGACTGTACTCCTCGACCAGATCGCAAACGCGCGCGGTCAGCGTCATGCCGTAACGCCCGGCGACCGTCTCGCAGATGTCGTCCCAATCCATGACCCAGACCGGATCGGCGTCGCGCCGTAAGCGGGCACGCTGCTCCGCCAGAAATTCGCGGGTGATATTCGGCACAAGGCGCGCTTCCAAAACCGGGAAGACCGCGCTCAAGAATGGGTTGACCATGATTGTGCCGTCAAGGTCGATGAAGACAATTGTCTGGCGCATAGTTTCGACAGGATACCCTGTGATCGCGGTATTAGGCAAAATCCTCAACATCCGGCGCGGTGAAGAACGGCGTTTGCTGCTCCTAAGCGGCGTGGTGTTCCTCTTCATTCTGGGGATTACATGGGCACAGATCGTCATCCCGGCGGCGTTCGTCGCGCAGGTCGGTGTGGCATGGCTGCCGTATGTTTTCATGGGCGACGCGGTCGCCATCATCGTCACCATGATGCTCTACTCCGCCTTCGTGGATCGCTACCCGCACGGTCGCGTTATGGTCGGCATCGTCGTGATCGGCGTGATCGGGATCGCGCTCGGCTACCTGCTGCTGACGCAGGGCTTGACCAACGTCGGCTATATCTACCTCTACCTGCTGTTCCGCGTGCTGATCGAGACGATCAGCATTCACATGGGCACGTACATCAACAGCTTTTTCGACGTTCAAACCGCCAAGCGCGCCCTGCCGATCCTGTTTTCGGTGCTGCGCATCGCGGTGATCGTGGCGGGCGTCACCGTGCCGCTGCTCAACGCCGTCTTCCAAGCGCCGCAAATCTTGATCCTGTGGGCGCTGGCGTTCACGGCGATGGGGCTGACGGTGCTGCTCATTCCGCGTTCACTGCCGCCGGAGCAGCAGCCCGCGCCGCCAGACCCCGCTGCCGCCCGCGCATCGTACCTGCAAAACCTGCGCGACGGCTTCAAGTTCGTGGGGCAGTCGCCGTTCTTGCGGGCGATGGCAGTCACGGCGTTTCTCGTGATCGCCGTTTCGACCTTCCTCAACTTCCAAGCGGCGCAGATTTTCAGCGAACAACTGCGCACGACCGAAGGGATTTCAAACTTCACGGGCGCGCTCACCGCTATCGGCAGCCTGATCATCCTGCCGATCCAGTTGTTCCTGTACAGCCGCATCGTCTCGCGGATCGGGGTCGGCAACACGAGCCTGATCTACCCGATTGCGACGCTGGCGGTCAGCGGCGTAATGATCGCGACGCCGTTCGCGCTCGGCGCGGCGGGGCTGGCATTCTTCAACATCAATACGCTGAACGTCGCCTTTCGCGCCATCACCGACGATCTGCTCTACAACGCCGTCCCTGCCAACGTCAAAGGACGGGCGCGCGCGGCGATCAACGGGATCGTCTTCCCGATTGGCACGCTCGTCGCCGGGATCACGCTGCTGCTGCCGCAAATTGTCGATACGACATGGTTTCTGCCGATCATGCTCGGCTTCCCGGCGATCAGCTACGTGCTGGCGGCGCTGATCGTGCGCCAGTTGTACGGTCGCGCTTTGATCGACCTGCTGACGCGCGAGAACTACACGCTGATTCTGCGCTCGGCGGGCGGCTTCAACTTCAGCGACATGGCGGCGATCAACTTCCTCAAAGGCAAACTGGCGGATCGAAGCGACCCGAACGCGGTGGTGATCACCGTCAGCCTGCTGCTCGAAGGCATGGGCAAAGAGGCGATCCCGCTGCTCGAACCGGTGATCCGCGATGCTGCCGGGGGCGATGCTGGCGATCTGCGGGCGGCGGTGCTCGACGTGCTGGTCGATTCGGAACTGCGCGGCGATTCGCTGCGCCGCCTGTACGTGAGTCTGCTCACGGACGCTGACTGGCGGATTCGCAAATATGCGCTGCTCGGCTTAGAGCGGCTGGCGTCGCCAGCAGACGCCGAATATCTCGCGGCGGCGGTGCGCTTGCTCGAAGATGAGGATGCCGAAATCCGCGCGCAGGTGATCCCGGTGCTGCTCAAGTCACCGCACGAGCGCGAAGCGCGCGCCGCGCTTGCCCGCTTTGTTTACAGTGAAGACCCGGAACAGCGATCTTTAGGCGCATCGGTGCTGGGGCGGGTGAGCAGCCTCGATTATCTCGAAATGCTGCTTAACTGTCTCGGCGATCCGGTCGAAGCCGTGCATTTGAGCGCCGTCGTCGCGCTGGAGACGCTGGTCAGCCGTGTGCCCGTGCCGCCGGGCGAAAATCGACGGTTGGGCGCGAAGCTGCAAGCGCTGCTGACCGATCACATTGTGCGGACGCGCATGGCGTGTGTGCGCATCGCGGGACGCCTCGAAGCAGCGACCGGCGCGCCGATCCTCGCCGCTGCGCTGACCGACAGCAGCCGCGCGGTGCGCGATGCCGCCGTCGAAGCGCTGGTCGCGATGGGCGAGAGCATCATCCCTGTCGTGCGCCCGCTGCTCGACTCGAACGACAGCCGCACGCGCAAGATCGGCTTAGTCGTGCTGGCACGCATCCGCCACGACGAGCATGAAAATGCCGTGTACGCCGCGATTGCCGCCGATATTCAAGACATTTACACGCACCTCAACCGCCTAGAGTCCCTGAACGCATTCGGGGCGCTGTCGAGCGTGGAGATTTTGCAGTCCACCATTCGCGAGTACTGCGCCGAATTGGTCGAAGACATCTACGACTTGATCGGCGCGCTGTTCTCGGCGCAAGAGGTGCGGGTCGTGCGCGAGTCGCTCCAGCGGGCGGAAACGCATGTGCGCGCCAGCGCAATTGAGGCGCTCGAAACGATGATCCCGCCCACGCTGGCGACTCTGTTCGTGCCGCTGACCGACCCCGCGCTGCCCGACTCGGCGCGCCTGCACGTCGGGCAGCAGAAATATGACCTCGGCAAGTTGAGTCTGCGTCAGGTGTTCGCCGAGTTGATGAGCGACGAGTGCAGCGCGTGGTTCCGGGCGATCACGGTCTTCACATTGGGCGAAATGTGTCCGGTTGACGCGCCGCCGCGCAAACGCGGGGATTTGCTCGGCAAACTCGCCGATCCACCCCCCGTCAACGCTTTCACCCGCGCCGAAGTCGAGCGGATGCTCGACGGGCGGGAACACGATTCGTCCGGGGATGTGCGCATCGCGGTCGATGCGGCACGCCGGATGCTCAAAGGTCAGACGATTGTCGATGCACAACGCGAGGGAAAAATGCTGTCAGCAGTCGAAAAGGTGGTCTTCTTGAAGGGCGTCCCCTTCTTTCAGGGGATGACGGTCAACCAGTTGAAAGTCCTCGCCAACGTGTGCGACGAGGAATTGTTCCCCGACAACGCGGTGATCTTCGACGAGGGCAGCGCGGGCGGCAAGCTGTACGTCATCGTCAGCGGCAAGGTCGGCATCGAGCGCGTCAACAAGGCGACCAAGAAGTCAGCGCGGCTCAACACGCTGGAAACGCGCTCGTATTTCGGCGAGGCGACCCTCTTCGACAACAGCCCGAACACGACAACCGCGCTGGCGCTCGGCGAAACGCTCACGCTGCGGCTGCGTTACGAGCCGCTGGTCGCACTGATGCAAGAATACCCGGAGCTCTCGCTCGAATTGATCAAGGTGTTGAGCCAACGCCTGCGCGAGACGGGCGAACAGGTCGCCACGCTCTCGCGCACCATGTCACGCGATCTGCATCAGGTCTACGACAGGTTGTGAGGTAAGCGATTAGCGGTTAGCTGTTAGCAAAAGCGTACTTGCCAATGGCTAACTGCTTCTTTTGAAGGATATGTGATTGGCAGAACTGTTCGGCATTTGGGATGGGGCGAGCGTTACTGGAACGTTCGTCGGGGTAGATGGCTGGCATGTCGCCCTTGACGGACGGATCGACAATGCCGGCGAACTGGCGCGGCAGCTTGACTGCCCGCCTGATGCTGCGGCGATCCTTGTGGCGGCATATCGGCGCTGGGGCGCGGCGTCGCCGGATCACCTGCTCGGCGATTTTGCCTACGCGCTCTGTCACCCCGCCGACCACCTGATCTTCTGCGCGCGCGATCCGCTCGGCGTCAAGCCGCTGGTCTACGCGCGCATAGGCAGCGGACTCGCGTTCGCCTCGCAGGTCGGCGCGCTGCTCGAAGCGCCCGGCGTGGATCGGCGCATCGACTTGAACATGGTCGCCGATTACCTGATGACTCCCTCCGGCTTGCCCCGTGACCGGGAACAAACATGGTTCGACGCGATCAAGCGGCTCCCCGCTGCGCACACGCTCACGCTTCAGGATGGCAAGCTTCAGCTTCAACGCTACTGGCAGCCTGATCCGGCGTATGAACTGCGGCTCACGTCGGATGCGGACTATATTGAAGCCTTCCGCGAACACTTGACGGCGGCGGTGCGTCCCCGCTTAGGGGCAGGGCGCATCATCGGCGCGACCTTGAGCGGCGGTCTGGACTCGTCGTCGGTCGTCGCCGTGGCGCGCGCGCTGCTTCCCGCCGATGCGCTGCGCACGTTCTACCTCACAGCGACCGCACCGGAAGGGGACGAGGGGGTGTATGTGCGTCAAGTGGTCGAAGGCGGCGGCATCATCCACCGTGATTTGCCGTACATCAGCCCGCTGACCGGGTTTGCCGACATCGTCCGGCAGACGCGAACGCTCCCGCTCGGCGTGTATCACGGCGCAAGCATCAGCCTGTATCGCGCCGCCGCCGAAACAGGCGCGAGCGTCGTGCTGACCGGGGTGGATGGCGATAACGCCGTCGGGCATGGACGCGCCCGCTTGACCGAACTTGCCGCCGCCGGAGCATGGGACGTTTACCGCGAGGAAGCGACGGGCGTGGCGCAGCATTTCGGCGGGACGCCGCTCGGCTATACGCATCGCTACGCGCAGCCGGTGATCGCCGGATGGGCGCGGGCGGGCAAATGGGGCAAGGTCTGGCGGGCAGCCGCCGCACTCGGCTCGATTTACCCGCGCTGGAAAGTGTTCGGGTTGTATGGCGTACGCTCCGCGCTCCGTTTACCCGCCGTTCAGCCAGCGCGCTGGCTGACTCTCACGGGGTTGGTGCGCCCGGAGGTCGCCGCGCAGTTTTTCGAGACGCTCCCCGATCCGCCGCCGGAGTCGGCGCGGGAGGAACAGCGGCGCGGGCTGATGGGCGCGGGACTGCAAGCGGGTTACGAGGATCACGATGCGGCAGCGCGCTTCGCCGGGGTTGAGTCGCTGCATCCCTTCGCGGATCGCCGCTTGATCGCGTTCTGTCTGGCGCTGCCCGCCGACCTGAAAATGCGGCAGGGGTGGACGCGCTGGATCATGCGCGAGGCGATGGCAGGTTGGCTGCCGGATGGGGTGCGCTGGCGCGACGGCAAGGCGAATGCTAACCAACAGTTGATCGATCACGCGCGCAAGACTGACCATGACGCGATCCGGTCTGCGCTGGCAGTTGCGTCTCCGGCGGACGAATACATCAATCGAGCGGCGGCGCAAGCATGGCTGGACAAACTCAACGCCGCCCCGGTCGATCACCGGACGGCGGCGCTGTTGTTTCGGATTGCCAAGCTGATTGCGTGGATGAGAGCATGAAGAGTCATGCCCCCGGCGGTTGGTGGATTATGAATATCCCGGCACGAACGGATCGGGGTCGAGCGTGAAGCCATCCGCGTTGAAGTGGGTGAGGCTGCTCATATCGCCGTAGGTGCTCAGACGCGGCGCGCTGTATGCCTGCTTCGGGGTTACCGGGGTCAACTGTTCGAGATTGTGCTGTTCCATAGATGTCCTCATTCACTGTTTAGGTAAAGACGTAATCGTCGGGGCATGGTCACCCATGCCCCGATTGCCCCTTAGCTGCCCGCGATAGGCGCTTGCGATTCACCTGCCGGGGCTTCCGGCAGAATCGGTTCTTCGCCCAGCGGCGGGATGACCTCAGGCGGCAAACTTTCGCTGCCCACGACGAAGTAAATTACGTTAATCGATCCGGCGGTAACGTTCGTGCCGCTGCCGCCGTAAGCCGTATCCATGTACGGGTTGATCGTGATCGTGCTGCTCACCCCATGCGTTACTAGATAGGGACCCCCGATGATGCCGTTGAGCGTCACCGTCTGTGGGACGTTCCAGTTGGCGCGCGTGAAGTTCAGCACCGGGGAGACGCCCAAGCGCGACGGGTTGCTGGAACTCGGCGTCACGGTGACGACTTCCGCCTGCAAGCCGCCCAACCGCGCTGGCGCGGCGATGAAGCCCGGAGGCGCGGTCAGCACGACGGTGTAGTTAGGCGTCTCGCCCTCGTTGAAGTAGATCTGGTTGGTGGAGAGGATCACGCCCGGTTCGTAGATGTTGACCACCTGCGGCGCGATGACGAGGTTGTTGAACGCCGGATCAGCGCTGCTCGTGGTGATGTTGATGTTCGCCGTGTGGACGCCTTCGCCGAAACCGTCTGCGACTGCCGTCAGGTTGACAAGGGTCGTGCGATTCCACAAGCCTGTGCCGGGGCGACCGTCGAGCGAGAATGTGACGCTGTAGCTCGGCGTCGGACTCCAGTTGGTTGACCCCGGAGCGACCATAAGGAGCTGCGCCGGGTTGCTGGTGGTGAAGGTCACGACTACATCGGCGGTCGGCTGCGCGTTGAGGTTGAAGGAGAACTGATCGCCGACCGTCGCGCCTTCGGCAACGTGGTTGCCCGCGTCGTTGATCGTCAGGATCGGGTTTTGCGTCGATACCGTAACCGGCGCGCCAGCGACCACATTGAACGCATTGCTCACGCGGTCAGTGATGTCGGGGCTGGTGGCGATCAGGTCATAGCCCGTGCCGAGGTTGTTGAGCGTCAGATCGCTGAAGGTGGCAACACCGTTAACCGTGTTGACTGTCAGCGTGCCGCCCAACGTGCTGCCGCCGGGGTTCGTGTTCAACGCCAGCGTGATCGGGACGCCGTTGCTCAACACCGGGAAGCCAAACGGATCGCGCAGTTCGACTGCGACCGTGAACGGCGCGTTCTGCACGACGCTGGTCGGCGGTTGGGTGATGAATTCAAAGCGCCGCGCTTCGTTCGGCAGGTCAAGCCCGATGATGATCGGGTCGTGATCCGACGTGCGGTAGTAATCGCGGTTGAACCATTCAGCCTGCTGCTGTGCCGTGCGGAAGACATTCGGGCTTGTGAAAACCTGAATGTTGTAGTCGTGCGCGTCCGCTTCGTCAGTGTTGATGTGCCAATCGAATGTGCCGATCACGTAGGGGAGCAGACTCGGCGATCCCAACGCGTGATCCAGCGACCCTAACTGACCGTCGAACGTGTAGCTGTAGTCGGTGTTATTGGTCAATTGACCGTAGCCCGCGTTGGTGAAGACGGTGATCGGGTCTTCGTAGTAGTACGAGTTGTAATCGCCGATCAGCAGCACGTCCGGGTCACTGAAGTACGCATTCGTGTCGATCCAGTCCCTGACCAACTCCGCCGCCAGAACGCGCGTCGCATTGGACATGCCCTGACCATCACCCTGATCAACGTCGCCGGGGAGCGCGCCGCTCGACGGGACGCTGCCCTTCGACTTGAAGTGGTTGACGACCACCGTGAAGCGTGCGCCCGTCAGCGTATCCTCGAAGGTCTGCGCCAGCGGCGGGCGGGTGTTCTGGTCGAATGGATTGCCGCCGAGCGTCGCGTAGCTGCCCACCGGGATCACGCCGTTGACGCGGTAGATGATGGCGACCTTGATTTCGTCAGTTCCCATTACGCCCGTGTCGATGTAGGCGTATTCCGTCGAACCGAATTCCGCGTTGAGTGCAGCTACGAGACTCGCCGCCGCTTGGTTGGGTCCGCTGTCGTTCTCGATTTCCATCAAGCCGAACACGTCCGCGTGGATGGCGTAGAGCGCCGTGACCAGTTTGTTGAGCTGGCGGTTGTATTCGTCGATGCTTTGCGCGCCGCGCGAAGTTGGGAAACCGCCGCCCACACCATTACCGTTGAAGAAGTTCAGCACGTTGAAGCTGGCGACGGTGACATCCGGCGTCGTGGCGAAGGTCGGGACGCTGGTCGGGCGCGGATTGTCCTGCGTGAACGTGACAGAAGCCGTCGGCTGAATGCGGTACACGCCGAAGCGCTGTTCGAGCACGCCCGTCAGCCCGGCGACGGTGTCACCCGCGCGGAAGCTGTTGGCGTTGGTCAGGCGCGGCGCGGGGAAGATCACTTCGGCGGGCCATGACGCGCTGATGCCATCGTCCAGCGTGATCGTGTGCAGCGCGTAATTCGCCGTGTAGGCACTGTAACCCGCAACACTCGGGTAGTTCAACTGTGTGTACGTGTACTGACGACCGTTAGCAATCAACTCGATTTCGCCGAAGCGGTCGAGGTTGAAGTTCTCGGTGACGGTCAGCGTTTCTGGGATCGTCACGAGCATGTTTTCGAGCGCTTCGCGGGTCGCGTTCGTCGCAGGCAGGTCGAGCGTAGTCGCGGGCGGCAGCGGGTTGCCCGTGCTGCACACTATGACGCTGGTCAGCGTGGCAATTTCCGTCAGTGTAGTGCCGCTGCTGCTGAACTCGGTGACCACCCCGGTCACCTGCACTTGATCGCCGACATTGACATTCGGCGCGGCGAATGAGCCTTCAAAGACGAAAACGCCTTCGGAGGTATTGGGGTCTGCGTCGTATTCTGCGGCTTCTTCTTGCAGGTAGAAGCCATCCAAGCGGTTGCCGCCGATGTCTTGGAAGTCACCGACGACGATGCCGCGCACCGTCACGGTTGCGCCGACGATGGGACTGGTGCTGCCATTCCCCTGAACATCGTGTATCGGCGTGAGCGTGCCGCTGCACGTGGGGGGCGCTGCTTCGACCGTGAACGTCGCCGTGTAATTCGCCGCCATGTTATCCGGCGGGTCGTCGGTGTCGTTATCATGAATTTTGGTCGCATCGACGGTCAGCGTACAGCTTGCGCTGTAGGGTAGGGGCGAAGTCGGCGAGAGCGTGAACTGTGAACCGCTGCCACCCGCTCCCGTGAACGTCTGCGCGACGCTGTTACACACCAAGCTGAAAGCGTTCGCGTCGTCGGTGATGGGTTCGCTGAAGTTGACCGTGATCGTCGCCAGATTATCGACGTTGGTCGCGCCGTTGGCGGGGCTGCTGGAAGTCACCGAAGGTGCTGTATCGGGTGCCGTGGTGAAGCTGCGGGTGAGATTGGCTGCCATCGTATCCGGCGGGTCGTCGGTGTCGGCATCGTGAACTTTCGAACCGTTTAGCGACCTGTCTCTTATACACA